>NZ_JANLOG010000116.1:0-31428 GCF_025466205.1 Pseudomonas sp. 13B_3.2_Bac1 | reverse complement strand
TAAAAATTTTTTTATGTTATTATATTACCGGGGGGGGCGCCCCCCCCCCCCGGGCCCCCCCCCCCCCCCCCCCCCACTCCTACAAGGGATCTTTGTTGTTACGGTTATATCGCGACGCTCATGAACACCGGCGATTTGGCCAGTGCAAACAGGCTGAACACCCGCCAGTTCTGCTCACGCCGGAAATAGCCTTTGACGAACTCGGCCTTGGAGCCCTGGCGCTTGCTGATCGAGATCGGCTCGAAGCTGTCCTGCTCGAAGTGCTGCAAACCGAACACCTCATCCACCAGCAACCCGGCGAACACGTCGTTGTGCTCCACCACCAATACCCGCCGCTGTTTGCGCAGCGGCGACAGCTCATGGCCGAAGAAGCCGCACAGGTCCATGATCGGCAGCAAGCGCCCACGCAGGTTAGCCACCCCTTTGACCCACGGCTTGACCCCGGGCAACTGAGTGCAGCGCGGTTCGTGCAGCACTTCGCTGACCTCGCCCATTGGCGTCACGTACCAGTGCTCGCCGAGGCGAAAGCCGATGCCGCTCCAGCGATCCTGACGGCCGGGCTGCGACGGCAGGTCCGCCGCCAGCAGGCGGCAGCGCTGGTCGATCTGCCACAGCAGCTCGAACGCGGTCAGCGACTGGTTCATGGCGGCGCGATCAACCGGCCAGCACGTTGTTCAGGGTCTTGATCAGGGTGTCTTCTTCGACCGGTTTGGTCAGGTAATCCTTCGCGCCCTGGCGCGTACCCCAGACCTTGTCGGTTTCCTGATCCTTGGTGGTGATGATGATCACCGGAATATGGCTGGTCTCGGCATCCTTGGTCAGTTGCCGGGTGGCCTGGAAGCCATTGAGGCCGGGCATGACGATGTCCATCAAGACCGCGTCGGGCTTTTCCTGACGGGCCAGGGCCACGCCGTCGGCGCCGTTTTCGGCCTTGAGCACTTCATGGCCGTGCTTTTCGAGCATGCCGGTGAGTTTGTACATTTCAGTCGGCGAATCATCGACGATCAGGATACGTGCCATGGTCTTCCCCATTTTTCTTGTCGACATCCGGCCCGCTGGCCGAGCGTCACTGTACGTGTCTTACTGCGGCAAAACGGCGGCAAAGCCCGGAACGTGGGCCTGAATCGCGTCGAGCAGTTCTTCCTTGCTGAAAGGCTTGGTCAAAAATTGATCAGAACCGACAATCCGCCCCTTGGCCTTGTCGAACAGCCCGTCACGCGACGACAGCATGATCACCGGCGTGGCCTTGAACGCACTGTTGTTCTTGATTAAAGCGCAGGTCTGATAACCATCCAGACGCGGCATCATGATGTCGACAAAAATGATCCCGGGGTGGTGGTCGGCGATCTTCGCCAAAGCGTCAAAACCATCAATCGCCGTGATGACTTCGCAGCCCACATTTTTCAACAGTGTTTCGGCGGTGCGACGAATAGTTTTCGAGTCATCGATCACCATGACCTTCAAGGCGCTGGACTGCTGTTCCATAAGGGGGCTCTACCGTCGCCTTTGCGAATCAAATTGTCCGTTTTGCAATGAGTAATGGCTGGAAACCCTTGATGCTCAAGGGCCAGCACGATATGCCAGCCTTTTTAGCACAGTCTCCAGAAGCAATCTATCGACGGGTTTTTCCTTGACCGAAAACCCGCCCGGCGCCACTCTGGCGGCACTTTTTCAATACCGATCCGGTAGCCAATTTTCGAGGAAAACCCAATGAGCGTTCGCGTCGGGATTGTCATGGACCCTATCGCCAGCATCTCCTATAAAAAGGATAGCTCGCTGGCCATGCTGCTGGCCGCGCAGAAACGTGGCTGGGAACTGTTCTACATGGAACAGCGCGACCTTTATCAGGCCGAAGGTCAGGCCCGGGCGCGCATGAAGCCGCTGAAAGTCTTCGCCAACCCGGAAAAATGGTTCGAACTGGACGCCGAGCAGGACAACCTGCTGAGCGATCTGGACGTGATCCTGATGCGCAAGGATCCGCCGTTCGACATGGAGTTCGTCTACTCCACCTACCTGCTGGAACAGGCGGAAACCGCTGGCGTGCTGGTGGTCAACAAGCCGCAGAGCCTGCGCGACTGCAATGAAAAACTGTTCGCCACGCTGTTCCCGCAGTGCACCCCGCCAACCGTGGTCAGCCGCCGCGCCGATGTGCTGCGCGAATTCGCCGCCAAGCACGGCGACGTGATCCTCAAGCCGCTGGACGGCATGGGTGGCACTTCGATTTTCCGCCACCGCGCGGGCGATCCGAACCTGTCAGTGATCCTGGAAACCCTGACCGCCCTCGGCAACCAGCAGATCATGGGCCAGGCCTACCTGCCGGCGATCAAGGACGGTGACAAGCGCATCCTGATGATCGACGGCGAGCCAGTGGATTACTGCCTGGCGCGGATTCCGGCCCAAGGCGAAACCCGTGGCAACCTCGCGGCCGGTGGTCGTGGCGAAGCGCGGCCGCTGACCGACAAGGATCGCTGGATCGCCGCCCAGGTCGGCCCGACTCTGCGCGAGAAAGGCCTGCTGTTCGTCGGTCTGGACGTGATCGGTGAAAACCTCACCGAAATCAACGTCACCAGCCCGACCTGCATCCGCGAAATCGACAACGCTTTCGGTACCGACATCGGCGGCCTGCTGATGGACGCGATCGACAAGAAGCTGCAAGCCGCCGGCAAAAAGCCGCAAGCTTGACGTGTGTCACATGCAGCCTGTCGCTTGAAGCGTGAAGCCCAAGGCGTGAAACCAACATTGCGTTATCATGCGCAGCCTCTGAAAAACGCGATGTTGGTTTTCTTGTCATGACCCTCCCGTCCGATCTGCCCGCAGAACTCGCCCATCGTGGCGTGCGCCCGGCCGATCGCCTCGGATTTACCCTGTTTCTCGCGGCGCTGATTCATTTGGCGCTGCTGCTCGGTGTCGGCTTTACCATGGTCGAGCCCAAGCAGATCAGTAAAACCCTGGAAATCACCCTTGCCACCTTCAAGAGCGAAACCAAGCCGAAAAAGGCTGATTTCCTCGCTCAGGAAAACCAGGAAGGCAGCGGCACCCTGGACAAGAAGGCGATCCCCAAGACCACCGAGGTCGCGCCGTTCCAGGACAATCAGGTCAAGAAGGTCACCCCGCCCCCGGCCGCCAAACCGGAAGTGCGCGAAGCCGCGCCCAAGGCTGCGGTGACGACGGTGGCGCCGAAACAGCAAAAGGCGCCAACCAAGAAAGAAGAAACCAGGACCGAGACCAAACCTGCGGTTAACGCGCCGACGTTTGACAGCTCGCAGCTGTCCAGCGACATCGCCAGCCTCGAAGCGGAACTGGCCAACGAACAGCAGCTGTACGCCAAGCGTCCGCGCATTCACCGCTTGAGCGCCGCCTCGACCATGCGCGACAAGGGTGCCTGGTACAAGGACGACTGGCGCAAGAAGGTCGAGCGCATCGGCAACCTCAATTACCCGGAAGAAGCGCGGCGCAAGCAGATCTACGGCAACCTGCGGCTGATGGTCTCGATCAACCGCGACGGCTCGCTGTATGAAGTGCTGGTGCTCGAATCCTCCGGCCAGCCGCTGCTGGATCAGGCCGCGCAGCGCATCGTCCGACTGGCGGCACCGTTCGCGCCGTTCACCGGCGATCTGTCGGATATCGACCGACTGGAAATCATCCGCACCTGGAAATTCGCCCGGGGCGACAAGCTTTCCAGCAACTGACCGCCTGCATAAGGGCTTTTGTGGCGAGGGAGCTTGCTCCCGCTGGGCTGCGAAGCGGCCCCCTGCATTTATCAGATACACCGAGATATCAGTTTTTACGACTGCTGCGCAGCCGAGCGGGAGCAAGCTCCCTCGCCACAGTGGGCGGGAAGACCATTCGCAACGCATCCCCAGCTTGTCAGTTCGCCCCTTGAACGCCACACTATCGCTCATGAAAAACGTCAGCCCCAGCTACCTCAAGCATCACTTCCTGATCGCCATGCCACACATGGCCGACCCGAACTTTGCCCACACCTTGACCTACATCGTCGAGCACACGGCCAATGGCGCCATGGGGCTGGTGGTCAATCGACCGCAAGAGCTGAATCTGGCTGACATCCTCGAGCAATTGCGCCCGGACATCGATCCGCCAGCGCTGTGCCAGCATGTGCCGATCTTCATTGGTGGCCCGGTGCAGACCGATCGCGGTTTCGTCCTGCACCCGGCGGGCAAGTCCTTTCAGGCCACCGTCGGGCTGGACGGTGATCTGGCGCTGTCCACCTCCCAGGACGTGCTGTTCGCCATCGCCGACGGCGTGGGTCCGGCGAAAAGCCTGATTGCCCTCGGCTATGCCGGTTGGGAAGCCGGGCAACTGGAGGCCGAACTGGCCGACAACGCCTGGCTGACCTGCCCGTACGACGCCGACATCCTGTTCAACACCAGCAGCGAACTGCGTCTTGAGGCGGCGGCCCGGCACCTGGGGATCAACCTCAGCCTGCTGACCAGCCAGGCGGGGCACGCCTGATGGCCCTGCGCCTGATTCTTGGCTTCGACTACGGCACCAAACAGATCGGCGTTGCGGTCGGCCAGGTGATTACCGGCCAGGCCCGCGAGCTGTGCACCTTGAAAGCGCAGAACGGCGTGCCCGACTGGAATCAGGTCGAAGCGCTGTTCAAGGAATGGAAACCCGACGCCGTGGTGGTCGGCCTGCCGCTGAACATGGACGGCACGCCCAGCGAGATGTGCCTGCGCGCGGAGAAATTCGCCCGGCGCCTCAATGGCCGCTTCAATGTGCCCTTCTATACCCACGACGAACGCCTGACCACCTTTGAAGCCAAGGGTGAGCGACTGGTGCGTGGCGGGCAGAAAGGCAGTTACCGCGACAACCCGGTGGACGCCATCGCCGCCGCCCTGCTGCTGCAAGGCTGGCTCGACGAAAACACTGCATTGTTTGAATCCTGACAAGCGCTTCGGCGCTTTTCTTTTGAGCTACGACCCGAGCCGCGTCCAAGGACCCGGCTCGGCCCCAAGAAGGAGCAACCATGAGCCTGCCCAATCCCGCCGATCTGATCAGTCAGATGGCGATCCGCCTCAAGGCGCACCTGGCACAGCGTGATATCCGCGAACCGCGTTACATCGGCATCCGCACCGGTGGCATCTGGGTCGCGCAGGCCCTGCTCAAGGAATTGGCCAGCGACGCGCCGCTGGGCACGCTGGATGTTTCCTTCTACCGCGACGACTTCAGCCAGAACGGCCTGCACCCGCAAGTGCGCCCGTCGGCCCTGCCCTTCGAGATCGAAGGCCAGCATCTGGTGCTGATCGATGACGTACTGATGAGCGGCCGGACCATCCGCGCCGCCATGAACGAATTGTTCGACTACGGCCGCCCGGCCAGCGTAACCCTGGTCTGCCTGCTCGATCTGGACGCTGGCGAACTGCCGATCCGCCCGAACGTGGTCGGCGCGACCCTGTCGCTGGCCGCCGACGAGCGCGTGAAGCTGTCCGGCCCGGAGCCGCTGACGCTCGAACTGCAAGACCTGAATCCTTAACCCGCCCTTATTGAGAGTCCCCCTCGCGATGACGCCTCTAGATACCAAGCGCCCGCTGCAGCTCAATGATCAGGGCCAGCTGCGCCACTTCCTCTCGCTCGACGGCCTGCGCCGCGAGTTGCTGACGGAAATCCTCGACACTGCCGACTCGTTCCTCGAAGTCGGTGCCCGTGCGGTGAAGAAGGTCCCGTTGCTGCGCGGCAAGACCGTGTGCAACGTGTTCTTCGAAAACTCCACCCGCACCCGCACCACCTTCGAACTGGCGGCCCAGCGGCTGTCGGCGGACGTGATCACCCTGAACGTGTCGACCTCGTCGGCCAGCAAAGGTGAAACCCTGCTCGACACCCTGCGCAACCTCGAAGCGATGGCTGCCGACATGTTCGTGGTACGCCACGGTGACTCCGGCGCCGCACACTTCATCGCCGAACACGTCTGCCCGCAAGTAGCGATCATCAACGGCGGCGACGGCCGTCACGCGCACCCGACCCAGGGCATGCTCGACATGCTCACCATCCGTCGGCACAAGGGCGGTTTCGAAAACCTCTCGGTGGCGATCGTCGGCGACATCCTGCACTCGCGAGTGGCGCGTTCGAACATGCTCGCCCTGAAGACCCTCGGCTGCCCGGACATCCGCGTGATCGCGCCGAAGACTCTGCTGCCGATCGGCATCGAGCAGTACGGCGTCAAGGTCTACACCGACATGAACGAAGGCCTGAAGGACGTCGACGTGGTGATCATGCTGCGCCTGCAGCGTGAGCGCATGACCGGCGGCCTGCTGCCGAGCGAAGGCGAGTTCTACCGCCTGTTCGGCCTGACCACCGCGCGTCTGGCCGGGGCCAAACCCGATTGCATCGTCATGCACCCGGGGCCGATCAACCGTGGGGTAGAGATCGAGTCCGCAGTGGCCGACGGCCCGCACTCGGTGATCCTCAATCAAGTCACCTACGGCATCGCCATCCGCATGGCCGTGCTGTCGATGGCCATGAGCGGGCAAACAGCGCAACGTCAATTCGAGCAGGAGAACGCCCAGTGAAGCTCAGCATTCTCGGCGCCCGCGTCATCGATCCAAGCAGCGGCCTGGATCAAATCACCGACATCCACGTTGAAGCCTGCAAGATCGTCGCCCTCGGCGCCACACCGGCCGGTTTCACCGCAGTAGAAACCATCGACGCCAGCGGTCTTGTTGCCGCACCGGGCCTGGTCGACCTGAACGTGGCCCTGCGCGAACCGGGTTACAGCCGCAAAGGCAGCATCGCCAGCGAAACCCGCGCGGCTGCGGCCGGCGGCGTGACCAGCCTGTGCTGCCCACCGAAGACCAAACCGGTGCTCGACACTTCGGCCGTGGCCGAACTGATCCTCGACCGCGCCCGCGAGGCCGGCAACACCAAGGTGTTCCCGATTGGCGCACTGAGCAAAGGCCTGGACGGCGAACAATTGGCCGAACTGGTGGCGCTGCGCGACGCCGGTTGTGTGGCGTTCGGCAACGGTCTGGAGAGCTTCCGCAACACCCGCACCCTGTGCCGGGCGCTGGAGTACGCGGCGACCTTCGACCTGACGGTGATTTTCAATTCGCAGGATCACGATCTGGCGGATGGCGGTCTGGCCCATGAAGGCCCGGTCGCCAGTTTCCTCGGTCTGCCGGGGATTCCGGAAACCGCGGAAACCGTGGCCCTCGCTCGCGATCTGTTGCTGGTCGAGCAGACCGGCGTGCGCGCGCACTTCAGCCAACTGACCAGCGCACGCGGTGTGGCCCTGATCGCCCAGGCGCAGGCCCGTGGCTTGAAGGTCACGGCGGATGTCGCCCTGTATCAGTTGATCCTCACCGATGAAGCGCTGATCGACTTCAGCAGCCTGTATCACGTGCAACCGCCGCTGCGCACCCGCGCCGACCGCGATGGCCTGCGCGAAGCGGTGAAATCCGGAGTGATTTCGGCGATTTCCAGCCATCACCAACCGCATGAGCGCGACGCCAAACTGGCACCGTTCGGCGCGACCGAGCCGGGCATCAGCAGTGTCGAATTGCTGCTGCCGCTGGCGATGACGCTGGTTGAGGATGGCTTGCTGGATCTGCCGACCCTGCTGGCGCGCCTGAGTGCCGGGCCTGCGGATGCGCTGCGTCTGCCGGCGGGCAAACTGGCGGTGGGCGGTGCGGCGGATATCGTGCTGTTCGACCCGAAGGCGTCCACCGTGGCCGGTGAAGGCTGGCTGTCGAAGGGCGAGAACTGCCCGTTCCTTGGGCATAGTTTGCCGGGTGTGGTGCGTTACACCTTGGTGGATGGGCGGATCAGCCACCAGGCCTGATACCGCGCTGCCTGTATTCGCGAGCAAGCCCGCTCCCACACTGGATCGCCGATCGACACAAACTCTGTGTTCACTGGAGATCTAATGTGGGAGCGGGCTTGCTCGCGAAGGCTTACTGGAAGGCGCCTCTGTTCTGCGCGTTACGCACCGATACCTGATCATTCAGGGTCCAGAAGTCATACAACACGCCGACAAAGAACAACCCGCCGGTCAGCAGATACAGCAAGCCGCTGATCCACTTGCCCTGGTACATCCGGTGCACGCCGAACACGCCCAGGAACGTCAGCAGAATCCACGCCACGTTGTATTCGATCGGTCCTGCGGTGAAACGCAGATCCGCCTCGCGATCCATCGCCGGGATCAGGAACACGTCGATCAGCCAGCCAATACCCAGCAGACCGAAGGTGAAGAACCAGATCGTCCCGGTCACCGGCTTGCCGTAATAGAAGCGGTGCGCGCCGGTGAAACCAAAAATCCACAGCAGATACCCGATGATTTTGCTGTGCGTATCGTGCGGTGCAGCAACCTGCTGATAGCGGTTCATGAAGACCTCGATTCACCCAATAGATAAATTTTCTTTAATTCTTTGTGACTTTTTTACATGTGGCCGACGTACGGCAAATGTTACCGTGTCGTCCGTCAAAGCCTTATAGCACCGGACTTCTGTCCGACAATTGCGTCCATTTGCCGCTTGTTTGGTTCCGTTGCCCTCAGATGGAATCGACCAACGGCCTCGGAAGGGACGAAAAAGCTGTTATAAAGTTGCGCGCTACCACATAAGAGCCACGCCTAATGCGACCATTTTTCAAGACATGGCTAACTATTTGCCTATTAATGCCACTGGCCGCCCACGCCACCAATCGTGAGCAACGTCTTCCCAACGTTAACGGTTTCACCCCTAAATCCCATGCTTCGGCTCCTTCGAGCAAGAGCAGCAAACAAACGAAACACACCACGCTCGCCAGCAAGCATCACGGCAAGCTGGTGCCACCGATGGCCAACAAGGAAAGCAGCAACGTCCTGAGCCGTGCGGTGAACGTCCTTGGTACTCCTTATCGTTGGGGCGGCAGCAGCCCAAGTAAAGGGTTCGATTGCAGTGGTCTGGTGAAATATGCGTTCAACGACGCGACCTTCGACCTGCCACGTACGTCCAACGCGATGGCCAGCGGTCATGGCGAGAAAGTCGAACGCAAGGATCTGAAACCGGGCGACCTGATTTTCTTCAACATCAAGAGCCGTCGGGTAAACCACGTTGCCATCTACCTGGGCAACGACCGCTTCATCCACGCCCCACGCCGTGGCAAAGCGGTGAGCATCGATACGCTGAACAAGCCGTACTGGGAACAGCATTACGTGGTTGCCAAGCGTGTGTTGCCGAAAGAACCGGCCGGCAAGCAGATGCGCGTGGTTCAGCGCTGAGCTGACTGATCCAGAATCTGTTCAAGCAGTACTGACCCCTTCGCGAGCAAGCCCGCTCCCACATGGAAATGCATTCCAATGTGGGAGCGGGCTTGCTCGCGAAGGGGTCAGTGAAAGCAACACAAGCCTCTCTCAGAAATTATCCGGCGTACGCGCCTTCTCCCGCGCATGCTCGCGGCTGATCAGGCCCTTGGTCACCAGTTCCTTCAGGCACATGTCGAGTGTCTGCATCCCCAACGACCCGCCGGTCTGAATCGCCGAGTACATCTGCGCCACCTTGTCCTCGCGGATCAGGTTCCGGATCGCCGACGTTCCCAGCATGATCTCGTGCGCCGCCACCCGTCCGCCGCCGATCTTCTTGATCAGGGTCTGCGACACCACCGCCAGCAATGACTCGGACAGCATCGAACGCACCATGGACTTCTCGTCACCCGGGAACACATCGACAATACGGTCGATGGTCTTGGCGGCTGACGTCGTGTGCAGCGTGCCGAACACCAGATGCCCGGTCTCGGCAGCGGTCAGGGCCAGGCGAATGGTTTCCAGGTCGCGCATCTCGCCCACCAGAATCACATCCGGGTCTTCGCGCAGCGCCGAGCGCAACGCCGTGGCGAAGCTGCGGGTATCGCGCTGGACTTCGCGCTGATTGATCAGGCATTTACGCGATTCGTGGACGAACTCGATCGGGTCTTCGATGGTGAGGATGTGGTGGTGACGATGGGTGTTGAGGTAGTCGATCATCGCCGCCAATGTGGTGGATTTGCCGGAGCCGGTCGGCCCGGTCACCAGCACCAGCCCGCGCGGCGCATCGGTGATCTTGCGAAAGACGTCGCCCATGCCGAGGTCTTCCATGCTCAGCACTTTCGAGGGAATGGTGCGAAACACCGCGCCAGCGCCACGGTTCTGATTGAACGCATTGACCCGAAAGCGCGCGACGCCGGGGACTTCGAACGAGAAATCCGTTTCCAGGTGTTTCTCGAAGTCGACCCGCTGGGTGTCATTCATGATGTCGTAGATCAATTCGTGCACTTGTTTGTGATCCAGCGCCGGCAGATTGATCCGCCGCACATCGCCATCGACGCGGATCATCGGCGGCAGACCGGCCGACAGGTGCAGGTCGGAAGCGCCCTGTTTGGCGCTGAACGCCAGCAGTTCAGTGATATCCATAGCGTCCCTCAATTCCAGTAGAATGCCGCGAACCTTCAGACCGCCGGCGCCTCTTGATGTCCACGATAGCAGACAACATTCTTCAGGTTAGTTCGCGTATCCAGGCAGCGGCCAAAGCTGCAAACCGCGATGAACACAGCATCCAGTTGCTGGCCGTGAGCAAGACCAAACCGGCGCAGGACCTGCGTGAAGCCTACGCCGCCGGCCTGCGTGACTTTGGCGAGAATTATCTGCAGGAAGCCCTGGGCAAACAGCTCGAACTGGCCGACCTGCCCTTGATCTGGCACTTCATCGGCCCCATTCAATCGAACAAGACTCGCGCCATCGCCGAGCATTTCGACTGGGTGCACTCCGTGGATCGCCTGAAAATCGCCCAACGCCTGTCCGAACAGCGCCCGGCCGAGCTGCCGCCGCTGAACATCTGCATTCAGGTCAACGTCAGCGGTGAAGCCAGCAAGTCCGGCTGCACCCCGGCCGACCTGCCGGCGCTGGCCAAGGCCATCAGCGCCCTGTCCCGGCTGAAACTGCGCGGGCTGATGGCGATTCCCGAGCCGACCGAAGATCGCGCCGAACAGGATGCCGCTTTTGCTGCCGTGCAACGTTTGCAGGCCAGCCTGAATCTGCCGCTCGACACACTTTCCATGGGCATGAGCCACGACCTCGAGTCGGCCATCGCCCAAGGCGCCACGTGGGTGCGGATCGGTACCGCGCTGTTTGGCGCCAGAGATTACGGTCAGCAATGATCGACAGCCATCTGAAAAAGGACCTGACATGAGCAACACACGCATTGCCTTTATCGGTGCCGGCAACATGGCCGCCAGCCTGATCGGCGGCCTGCGGGCCAAGGGTCTGCAAGCCAGCCACATCCGCGCCAGCGATCCGGGCGAAGAGACCCGAACGCGCGTCAGCGCCGAACACGGCATCGAAACCTTCGCCGACAACGCCCAGGCCATCGATGGCGTCGAGGTGATCGTGCTGGCGGTCAAGCCACAGGCGATGAAAGCCGTGTGCGAGGCCATCCGCCCAAGCCTGAAACCGCAGCAACTGGTGGTGTCGATCGCCGCCGGCATCACTTGCGCGAGCATGACCGCATGGCTCGGCGAGCAGCCGATCGTGCGCTGCATGCCCAACACCCCGGCGCTGCTGCGTCAGGGCGTCAGCGGCCTGTACGCCACCAGCGAAGTGACCGCCGAGCAGCGTCAGCAGGCTGAAGAGCTGCTGTCCGCCGTGGGTATCGCGCTGTGGCTGGACGAAGAGCAGCAACTCGATGCGGTGACCGCTGTCTCCGGTTCCGGCCCGGCGTACTTTTTCCTGCTGATCGAAGCGATGACCGCCGCTGGCGTCAAACTCGGCCTGCCAAAGGAAATCGCCGAGCAACTGACCCTGCAAACGGCTCTGGGCGCCGCGCACATGGCGGTATCCAGCGATGTCGACGCTGCCGAACTGCGCCGCCGCGTGACGTCGCCAAATGGCACCACAGAGGCCGCGATCAAATCATTCCAGGCTGATGGCTTCGAAGCCCTGGTAGAAAAAGCACTCGGCGCCGCCGCGCACCGCTCGGCCGAAATGGCCGAACAACTGGGCAAATAAGGAGCCTTACATGATTGGATTGAACACTGCAGCGGTTTACGTGCTGCAAACCCTCGGCAGTCTGTACCTGCTGATCGTGCTGTTGCGCTTCGTCCTGCAACTGGTGCGCGCGAACTTCTACAACCCGCTGTGCCAGTTCGTGGTCAAGGCTACCCAGCCGCTGCTCAAGCCACTGCGCCGGATCATCCCGAGCATCTTCGGCCTCGACATGTCGTCGCTGGTGCTGGCGATTCTGGTGCAGCTGGCGCTGATGGCCCTGACCCTGCTGCTGACCTACGGCACCACCGGCAACCCGCTGCAACTGTTTATCTGGTCGATCATCGGCGTCACCGCGCTGTTCCTGAAGATTTTCTTCTTCGCCCTGATCATCAGCGTGATCCTGTCGTGGGTCGCCCCGGGCAGCCACAACCCGGGCGCTGAACTGGTGAACCAGATCTGCGAGCCGGCGCTGGCACCGTTCCGCCGCATCCTGCCGAACCTCGGCGGTCTCGACCTGTCGCCGATCTTCGCCTTTCTGGCGCTGAAGCTGATCGACATGCTGGTGATCAACAATCTGGCGGCGATGACCATGATGCCGGACATCCTGCGCCTGCTGATGTGAGCTGGTTTCGCTGGGACGGCGACGATCTGATCCTCGAATGTCACCTGCAACCGGCAGCCCGCAGCGATGATTTCGCCGGGCTGCACGGTGACCGCCTGAAGATCCGCCTCACCGCGCCGCCGGTCGAGGGCAAGGCCAATGCGTATCTGATGGGCTTTCTGGCCAAGGCGTTTGGGGTTTCCAAGAGCCAGGTCAGCTTGCTCAGCGGCGAGTTGAACCGGCAGAAACGGGTGAAGATCTGTGCGCCGAAGAAGCTGCCGGAGTTGGCGGGATTGGTGCGTCCAGCCTGATCCACCGAGTAGCCCCATTCGCGAGCAAGCCCGCTCCCACACTGGTTCTGTGATCGACACAAATCCAATGTGGGAGCGGGCTTGCTCGCGAATGGCCGCGCCTCGGTCCAAAGCGAACAAACAGGCCCGATCGTTGCTTGCCGCTAACCCCCATGCTCTTTAGACTTACGCCTCATTTCAACGAGAGCAGGGTCGATGCCAGCTGCCTTTCCCCCCGATTCTGTTGGTCTGGTGACGCCGCAAACGGCGCACTTCAGTGAACCTCTGGCTCTGGCCTGTGGCCGTTCGCTGCCTGCCTACGACCTGATCTACGAAACCTACGGCACGCTGAACGCACAGGCGAGCAACGCCGTGCTGATCTGCCACGCCTTGTCTGGTCACCATCACGCTGCCGGCTATCACAGCCCCGACGACCGCAAGCCCGGTTGGTGGGACAGCTGCATCGGCCCGGGCAAACCGATCGACACCAATAAGTTCTTCGTGGTCAGCCTGAACAATCTGGGCGGCTGCAACGGCTCCACCGGCCCGAGCAGTATCAACCCGGAAACCGGCAAGCCATTCGGCGCCGACTTCCCGGTGCTCACCGTGGAAGACTGGGTGCACAGCCAGGCGCGACTGGCTGACCTGCTCGGCATTCGTCAGTTCGCCGCCGTCATCGGCGGCAGCCTCGGCGGCATGCAGGCGTTGCAATGGACCATCACTTACCCGGATCGCGTGCGCCACTGTCTGGCGATCGCCTCGGCCCCCAAGCTGTCGGCGCAGAACATCGCCTTCAACGAAGTGGCGCGCCAGGCGATCCTTACCGACCCGGAGTTCCACGGCGGTTCGTTCCAGGAAGCGGGCGTGATCCCCAAGCGCGGGCTGATGCTGGCGCGGATGGTCGGGCACATCACCTACCTGTCCGACGACTCCATGGGCGAGAAATTCGGCCGCGGCCTGAAGAGCGAAAAGCTCAACTACGACTTCCACAGCGTCGAGTTCCAGGTCGAAAGCTACCTGCGCTATCAGGGTGAAGAATTCTCCGGGCGTTTCGATGCCAACACCTATCTGTTGATGACCAAGGCACTGGACTACTTCGATCCGGCGGCGAACTTCGACGATAACCTGGCGAAAACTTTCGAAAACGCCACCGCCAAGTTCTGCGTGATGTCGTTCACCACCGACTGGCGCTTCTCCCCGGCCCGCTCGCGGGAGCTGGTGGACGCGCTGATGGCGGCACGCAAAGACGTCAGCTACCTGGAAATCGACGCGCCACAGGGCCACGACGCCTTCCTGATTCCGATCCCGCGCTATCTGCAGGCGTTCGGCAATTACATGAACCGAATTACGGTGTGAACAAGCCATGAGAGCTGATCTGGAAATCATCCAGGAATGGATCCCCGCCGGCAGCCGCGTGCTCGACCTCGGTTGCGGCGACGGCGAACTGCTGACCTGGCTGCGCGACAACAAGAACGTCACCGGTTATGGCCTGGAAAACGACGCCGACAACATCGCCGAGTGCGTGGCCAAGGGCATCAACGTCATCGAGCAGGACCTGGACAAGGGGCTGGGCAACTTCGCCAGCAACAGTTTCGACATCGTCGTTATGACCCAGGCCCTGCAAGCCGTGCACTACCCGGACAAGATCCTCGACGAGATGCTGCGGGTCGGTCGTCAGTGCATCATCACCTTCCCCAACTTCGGTCACTGGCGCTGCCGCTGGTACCTGGCAAGCAAGGGCCGGATGCCGGTGTCGGAGTTTCTGCCGTACACCTGGTACAACACGCCGAACATTCACTTCTGCACCTTCGAAGACTTTGAAGAACTTTGTCGCGAACGTGATGCGAAGGTCATTGATCGGCTTGCCGTGGATCAACAGCACCGCCACGGGTGGGCCAGTAAGCTATGGCCTAATCTGTTAGGTGAGATTGGTATCTACCGCGTCAGCAGCCCGGTGCTTGCAGATCATCGGGTCGCGGTCTGAACCACGACATTTCGAGGAGAACGATCATGGGTCGCTTGATTACTGTGCTATTGGCCGCCTGCCTGAGTCTGTCGGCGGTGGCCGCCGATGCCATCAAGGGCGAACGCAAGGAAGTGTTCGGCGACGTTATCGTGCACTACAACACTTTCAACTCGACCTTCCTGACACCCGACATCGCCAAAGCAGCCGAGCTAATCCGCAGCAAGAACCAGGGCGTGATCAATGTCTCGGTGATCAAGGACGGCAAACCGCTGATCGCCAACGTCACCGGCACGGTCAAAGACCTGACCAGCCAGAGCGTGCCGCTGAACTTCCGCCAGGTCACCGAACAGGGCGCGATCTACTACATCGCCCAGTACCCGGTGGAGCAGCAGGAAACCCGCACCTTTGAAATCAAGGTGCAGAACGGTGACAAGATCAACACCATCAACTTCAACCAAGAACTCTTTCCCGGCGAATGATGAACCTCACGCAACTCGTACTGGCCAGCCATAACGCCGGCAAACTCAAGGAACTCCAGGCCATGCTCGGCGACTCGGTGCAACTGCGCTCGATCGGCGAATGGAGCAAGGTCGAACCGGAGGAAACTGGTCTGTCGTTCGTCGAGAACGCGATCCTCAAGGCGCGCAATGCCGCGCGCATCTCCGGTCTGCCGGCGCTGGCCGATGATTCCGGTCTGGCGGTGGATTTCCTCGGCGGTGCACCGGGCATCTACTCGGCGCGTTATGCCGACGGCAAGGGCGATGCGGCGAACAACGCCAAACTGCTCGACGCCCTCAAAGATGTGCCGGAAGCCGAGCGCGGCGCGCAGTTCGTCTGCGTGCTGGCACTGGTGCGTCACGCCGATGATCCATTGCCTATTCTCTGCGAAGGTCTGTGGCACGGACGCATCCTGACCGCCGCCAGCGGCGAGCACGGTTTCGGCTATGACCCGCTGTTCTGGGTGCCGGAGCGTGACCTGTCCAGCGCCGAACTGAGCCCGGCCGACAAGAACCGGATCAGCCACCGCGCCCGTGCAATGGATCTGCTGCGCCAGCGTCTGGGCCTGAAATGACCGACAGCCCCTCCGCGTCGTCGCTGATCATCGGCGGCGCCGCCTCTTCGCCGCGGGCGCCGCTGCCAACGCTGCCACCCCTGGCGCTGTACATCCACATCCCGTGGTGTGTGCGCAAATGTCCGTATTGCGATTTCAACTCGCACACCGCCAGCCCAGTGCTGCCGGAACAGGAATACGTCGACGCGTTGCTGGCCGATCTCGATCAGGATCTGCGCGCGGTGTACGGCCGTGAAATCAGTTCGATCTTCTTCGGTGGCGGTACGCCGAGTCTGTTCAGCGCCGAAGCGCTCGGGCGCTTGCTCAAAGGCGTCGAGCAGCGCATCCCGTTCGCCCACGACATCGAGATCACCCTGGAAGCCAATCCCGGCACCTTCGAGCAAGAGAAGTTCGTTGCGTATCGCAAGCTGGGGATCAATCGCCTGTCGATCGGCATCCAGAGCTTCCAGCAGCAGAAACTCGAAGCGCTCGGACGTATCCACAACGGTGACGAAGCGGTACGCGCGGCGGGAATGGCGCGCCAGGCCGGGTTCGATAACTTCAACCTCGACTTGATGCACGGCTTGCCGGATCAGTCGCTGGACGATGCCTTGAGCGACCTGCGCCAGGCCATCGAACTGAAACCGACGCACATCTCCTGGTATCAGCTGACACTGGAGCCGAACACGGTGTTCTGGAACCAGCCGCCGGTGCTGCCGGAAGACGACACGCTGTGGGACATTCAGGAAGCCGGGCAAGCGCTGCTGGCCGCGCACGGTTACGTGCAATACGAAGTCTCGGCTTATGCCCAGCCCGGGCGACCGGCGCGGCATAACCTCAATTACTGGAGTTTCGGCGACTTCATCGGCATCGGTGCCGGCGCCCACGGCAAGCTCAGCCACCCGGACGGGCGCATCGTCCGCACCTGGAAGACACGCCTGCCGAAGGACTATCTCAACCCGGCCAAAAGTTTCCAGGCCGGCGAGAAAGCCCTGAGCAACGACGAGATGCCGTTCGAGTTCCTGATGAACGCTTTGCGCCTGACGGCCGGGGTGGAATCACACCTGTACCCCGAGCGCACCGGCCTGCCGCTGGAAAGTCTCGCCGAACACCGCCGCGAGGCCGAACAAAGCGGCCTGATGCAGGTCGAACCGTCACGTCTGGCGGCCACCGAGCGCGGACAACTGTTTCTCAACGACTTGCTGCAGAAATTTCTGAGCTGAGCCCCACGGCCGCCCTAAGGAAAACCGCATGGATTTGATACTCGATCTGCTCGCCACCGTGTCCCGCTGGAGCCGCAGCAATCTTTCGGAAATCGCCCTGGCGCTGGTGGGCTGCCTGCTGGTGCTGTTCGGCGCCGACTTCAAGGGCTGGGTCGAGCAGCGTCTGGGCAGCATCGCCGGCGCCCTGCGCGTACCGCTGATGGCCCTGCTGTGCGTGATCGGCAGCGGCGCCGCACTGATCTACGCCACACCGTGGGTGGTCAAGGGCCTGAGCCAGTTCAACAACTACAGCCTGGCGCCGGTGCTGCTGGTGGTCCTCGTCCTTATTGGCGTAGTCGCCGACCGCCGCTGAATCCTCTGACACCCCAAAACAACTGTGGGAGCGGGCTTGCTCGCGAAGGCGTCGGATCAGTCAACATCAACATTGAATGATCCACCGCTTTCGCGAGCAAGCCCGCTCCCACAGTTGATCGCAATGGCAGGGACGTTCATGAGCAAAAAACTGTTGGACGAGACAAGCAAATTTCTCAGCTTCGTATTGCGCCACGAACCTCAGGCGGTTGGTCTGACGCTGGATTCTGAAGGCTGGGCGAATATCGACGCACTGATCAGCGGCGCTATGGGTGACGGTCGTAAACTGGATCGCGAACTGATTGAAGCAGTCGTTACAAGTAGCGACAAAAAGCGCTTCTCGATTTCCGAGGACGGCCAACTGATTCGTGCGGTTCAGGGCCATTCAACGAAAAGCGTGGATCTGCAGTTTGAGCAGAAACAGCCCCCGCAAATGCTGTATCACGGCACGGCGACGCGCTTTCTTGAGTCAATCAAAGAACAAGGCCTGATCCCGGGATCACGCCATCACGTGCACCTTTCCCAAGACATCGACACCGCTACGGCGGTCGGGCAGCGCTACGGCACCGTGGTGATTCTGAAAGTCGCCGCACGACAAATGGAAGAACAGGGCTTCAAGTTCTATCAGGCCGAAAACGGTGTCTGGCTTACAGAACAGGTGCCGGCTCGATTTCTTTCCACCCTGTAATTTCTGAGCACACAAAACAACTGTGGGAGCGGGCTTGCTCGCGAAGGCGTCGGATCAGTCAACATCAACGTTGATTGATCCACTGCTTTCGCGAGCAAGCCCGCTCCCACATTGGGTTTTGCGTGATGCTTAGGAGATTTTCTCGAACTTCAGATCCCACACGCCATGCCCAAGACGTTCGCCGCGGCGTTCGAACTTGGTGACCGGGCGTTCAGCCGGGCGTGGTACGCACTTGCCGTCTTCGGCGAGGTTGCGGTAGCCCGGGGCGACGTTCATCACTTCCAGCATGTACTCGGCGTACGGCTCCCAGTCGGTGGCCATGTGCAGGATGCCGCCAACCTTCAGCTTGCTGCGCACCAGTTCGGCGAAGGACGCCTGAACGATACGGCGCTTGTGGTGACGGCTCTTGTGCCATGGATCCGGGAAGAACAGCATCAGGCGATCGAGGCTATTGTCGGCGATGCAGCGGTTGAGCACTTCGATCGCATCGCAATCGTAGACCCGCAGGTTGGTCAGGCCCTGAGTCAGCACTCCGTTGAGCAGCGCGCCGACACCCGGACGGTGCACTTCCACACCGATGAAGTCCTGATCCGGCGCGGCCGCGGCCATTTCCAGCAGCGAGTGGCCCATGCCGAAACCGATCTCCAGCGAGCGCGGCGCCGAGCGGCCGAACACCTGATCGTAATCCACCGGCGCGTCGGCCAGCGGCAGCACGTACAGCGGCGCGCCCTGATCCAGACCACGCTGCTGGCCTTCGGTCATGCGCCCGGCGCGCATCACGAAACTCTTGATGCGGCGATGTTGGCGCTCATCGCCCTCTTCCGTCTGGAGAGGCGTGTCGTTCGATTCAGTCATCAATGGCTCTTACTTGATCAGACCATCCAGCGGCGAAGAGGCGCTGGCATAGAGTTTTTTCGGCATGCGGCCGGCGAGGTAGGCCAGGCGGCCCGCGACGATCGCGTGTTGCATGGCTTGGGCCATCATCACCGGTTGCTGGGCGTGGGCGATGGCCGAGTTCATCAGCACCGCGTCACAGCCCAGCTCCATGGCGATGGTAGCGTCGGAAGCGGTACCGACACCGGCATCCACCAGCACCGGAATTTTCGCTTCTTCGAGGATGATCTGCAGGTTGTACGGGTTGCAGATCCCCAGACCGGAACCGATCAGACCGGCCAGCGGCATGACCGCGATGCAGCCGATTTCCGCCAGTTGCCGGGCGATGATCGGGTCATCACTGGTGTAAACCATCACGTCGAAGCCTTCCTTGACCAGCGTTTCTGCGGCCTTGAGGGTTTCGATCACGTTGGGGAACAGGGTTTTCTGGTCGGCCAGCACTTCCAGCTTCACCAGGTTGTGCCCATCGAGCAGCTCACGGGCCAGGCGGCAGGTGCGCACGGCTTCGATAGCGTCGTAGCAACCGGCGGTGTTCGGCAAAAAGGTGTAGCGATCCGGCGACAGCACGTCGAGCAGGTTCGGCTCACCTTCGATCTGGCCCAGATTAGTGCGGCGCACGGCGAAGGTGACGATTTCGGCACCCGAGGCTTCGATGGCCTGACGGGTTTCTTCCATGTCACGGTACTTGCCGGTACCGACCAGCAAACGCGACTGGTAAGTACGACCGGCCAGAACGAAAGGCTTGTCGCTACGAACGATGCTCATGGGGAATCCTCTTTAAGGGTGAGGGTCTTGCAGAATTCTGTGCCCTTGCGGACCCGGCGGCTAGCCGCCACCGATGGCGTGCACCACTTCGACGTTGTCGCCGTCGTTGAGAACGGTCTCGGCATGCTGGCTGCGTGGAACGATGTCCAGATTGAGTTCGACTGCCACCCGGCGTCCGGTCAGTTCCAGGCGGGTGATCAGGGCCGCAACGGTTTCACCGTCGGGCAGTTCAAGGGATTCGCCGTTCAACTGAATGCGCATGCGCCAGGCCGCCATCATTTTTAGGGGGTGGCATTCTAGCCCGATCATGACCTAAAGGTCAGCACCAAGCGTCAAGCGGTTACTGCAGGCGCCAGGCGGCCAGTCCAAGGCACAGCCAGCCGAGCAGAAACGCCAGACCGCCGAACGGGGTGATGATGCCGAGCTTGCTGATGTCGGTGGTGGTCAGCACATACAGACTGCCGGAGAACAACAGGATGCCGATGGCGAACGAGATACCGGCCCAGGTCACCAGCCGTCCCTGAATCTGCGTAGCCAGCAGCGCAACGCCGAACAGCGCCAGGGTGTGCACCAGTTGATAGGTCACACCGGTGTGGAAAATCGCCAGATACTCGGGGGTCAGGCGGCTCTTCAGGCCATGAGCGGCGAAGGCGCCCAGGCCCACACCGGTAAAACCAAAGAAAGCGGCCAGCATCAGAAAGCCACGCAGCATGTGGAACTCCAGTCAGACTCGTTCGGCAGGGTCTGTATAATGGCCCGCTCTATCGGTTCGGCCAAGCCATCTCTATGCTGCGTTCACTTTTGCGTCGTCTCACGAAGGCCCTGCTCTGGTTCGCGGGCGGCAGTGTATTGCTGGTGTTGCTGTTTCGCTTCGTGCCACCGCCGGGCACGGCGCTGATGGTCGAGCGCAAGATCGAATCCTGGGTCGACGGCGAGCCGATTGACCTGCAGCGCACCTGGAAGCCGTGGGACGAGATCTCCGACGACCTCAAGGTCGCGGTCATGGCCGGCGAAGACCAGAAATTTCCCGAGCACTGGGGTTTTGACTTCGGCGCGATCCAGGCTGCATTGGCCCACAACGAGCTCGGCGGTTCGATTCGCGGCGCCAGCACTTTGAGCCAGCAAGTCTCCAAGAACCTGTTTCTGTGGTCGGGCCGCAGTTATCTGCGCAAAGGCCTGGAGGCGTGGTTTACCGCATTGATCGAGGTGTTCTGGCCCAAGCAACGGATTCTTGAGGTTTATCTGAACAGCGTCGAGTGGGACGACGGGGTGTTTGGTGCCGAAGCGGCGGCACGCCATCACTTTGGCGTGAGCGCCAAGTCGTTATCGCGGCAGCAGGCGAGTTATCTGGCGGCGGTGCTGCCCAATCCGCGAGTGTGGAGCGCCAGCCATCCTACGGCTTATGTGTCACGCCGGGCCGGGTGGATTCGGCAGCAGATGAGCCAGTTGGGCGGGACCAGCTATCTGCTGGGGCTCAACGATTCGCGCCGGGCGCCTTGGGCCGAATAACGCAGAAGATCTCCTGTGGGAGCGGGCTTGCTCGCGAAAGCGGTGTGTCAGCTTGCATTGATGTCACTGATAAACCGCATTCGCGAGCAGGCTCGCTCCTACAGGGGTTCGTGTTGAGCCAGAAACGAAAACGCCCCGATCATTGCTGATCGGGGCGTTTTTTGTTTGCCGAGGCGCCGATTATGCGGCGATCGACAACTTGAGCTTGTTCATCGCGCTCTTCTCGAGCTGACGGATTCGCTCGGCCGACACGTTGTACTTCTGCGCCAGGTCGTGCAGCGTGGCTTTCTCTTCTGCCAGCCAGCGCTGGTAGAGGATGTCGCGGCTACGTTCGTCCAGCACTTCCAGCGCTTCGTGCAGGTTGTGGTTGGAGTTGTCGCTCCAGTCGGCATCTTCCAGTTGACGCGCCGGGTCGTACCGGTGGTCTTCCAGGTAGTTGGCCGGCGACTGGAAAGCACTGTCGTCATCGGCTTCAGCAGCCGGATCGAAGGCCATGTCATGACCGGTCAGACGACTTTCCATCTCGCGCACTTCACGTGGTTCGACGCCAAGGCTTTCCGCCACACGGTGGACTTCCTCGTTGTTCAGCCACGCCAGACGTTTCTTCTGGCTGCGCAGGTTGAAGAACAGCTTGCGCTGGGCCTTGGTGGTCGCGACTTTCACAATGCGCCAGTTGCGCAGGATGAACTCGTGAATTTCCGCCTTGATCCAGTGCACGGCGAACGACACCAGACGCACACCCATTTCCGGGTTGAAGCGCTTCACGGCCTTCATCAGGCCGACGTTGCCTTCCTGGATCAGGTCAGCCTGAGCCAGACCGTAGCCGGAATAGCTACGGGCAATGTGTACGACAAAACGCAGGTGGGCGAGCACCATCTGCCGAGCCGCCCCCAAATCCTGCTCATAGTAGAGACTCTCGGCCAGTTCACGCTCCTGCTCCGGCGTCAGCAATGGAATGCTGTTGACGGTGTGCACATAGGCTTCCAGGTTCGCACCCGGAACCAACGCATACGCAGGTTGCAAAGAATTGGTCATGCGAAAAAACCTCCCACTTACATACTCGTGCCTCTCGGCACTGCGAAAAATTGACCGGGAATTCAAGTACAAGTTCCCAAAAAAACCGCGAGGTCAATCACGCGCAAAAAAGATTCTACTTCGGCGCCAGCTCCCTGAGATGACGTGCGACTGCAATCCATGCACCGATATAACCCAACAGCACCGCGCCAAGCAAGAGCGACAGACCGTCGGCAACTGGCACTCCGGCCAGCGCGAAATCACTGCCGTACAAACCGGCCAGTCCAACCACCGCGTCGTTCAGCCAGTTGAGGCCGAACGCCAGCACTCCCCAGGACAGAACACCCGCACCGAAGCCATACAACGCGCCCATATAAAGAAAGGGACGACGCACATAGCTGTCAGTGCCGCCGACGAGTTTAATCACTTCTATCTCTGTGCGGCGGTTTTCAATATGAAGACGAATGGTATTGCCTATCACCAAAAGTAATGCAGAAACCAGCAGCACCGTCAGACCGAAGACAAAACGATCACCGAGCTTGAGGATAGCCGCCAGACGCTCGACCCAGACTAGATCAAGTTGCGCCTGTTGTACCTTCGGCAGCTCGGAAAGTTTTTGTCTTAATGCTTCCAGCGTCGGCTTGTCGACTTCCTTCGGGGTCACCAGCACCACGCCCGGCAGCGGGTTTTCCGGCAGCTCGCGCAGGGCCTCGCCCAGACCGGACTGCTGCTGGAACTCCTCCAGCGCCTGATCACGGCCGACATATTCGGCATCAGCAACGCCGGGCATGGCTTTGATCTGCTCGCGCAACGCCTCACCCTGCGCGGGCGTGGCATCCAGCTGCAGGTACAGCGAAATCTGCGCCGCACGCTGCCACGAACCGCCGAGACGCTCGACGTTATTGATCAGCAGCGACAGGCCCATCGGCAGGCTCAACGCCACGGCCATCACCATGCAGGTGAAAAAGCTGCCGATCGGCTGCTTGCCGAGGCGACGCAGGCTGTCGAGCAGGCTGGCACGATGACTTTCGATCCACGAACGCAACAGCGTGGAAAAGTCCGGGCCGTCGTCATCGTCGTGTTTTTTCTTCTTCGGCGGCTGCGGGTCGGCGGCTTTCGGGGCCACGCGCTCGGAAACCTTCGGACTGCGTGTCGCACTCATACGCCGGCCTCCCCGTCGCCGATCAATCGGCCGCGCTGCAAGGTCAGCATGCGGTGCCGCATACGCGCAATCAGCGCCAGGTCGTGACTGGCGATCAGCACGCTGGTGCCCAGCCGGTTGATGTCTTCGAACACGCCCATGATCTCGGCCGCCAGACGCGGGTCGAGGTTACCGGTCGGTTCGTCCGCCAGCAGCAGGGCCGGACGGTGCACGATGGCGCGGGCGATGCCGACGCGCTGTTGCTGACCGGTGGACAGGTCGCCCGGGTACAAATCGGTTTTATCCGACAACGCCACGCGCTCCAGCGCCGAATCGACGCGCTTGGCGATTTCGGCCTTGGACAAGCCGAGAATCTGCAGCGGCAGCGCGACGTTGTTGAACACCGTGCGATCGAACAGCAACTGGTGATTCTGGAACACCACACCAATCTGCCGACGCAGGAACGGAATCTGCGCGTTGCTGATGGTGCTCAGATCCTGCCCGGCCAGCAGCAGTTTGCCGCTGGTCGGACGCTCCATCGCCAGCAACAGGCGCAACAACGTGGACTTACCGGCACCGGAGTGACCGGTGACAAACAGAAACTCGCCACGACGGACTCGAAAGCTCAGCTCATGCAAGCCGACGTGACCGTTCGGGTAGCGTTTACCGACCTGTTCGAAACGAATCATGAACGCTCCCGCTCGGCAAACAGTGCCTGGACAAAGGGTTCGGCTTCAAAGGTACGCAGATCGTCGATGCCTTCACCGACGCCGATGTAGCGGATCGGCAGGCCAAACTGCTTGGCCAGGGCGAAAATCACCCCGCCCTTGGCGGTACCGTCCAGCTTGGTCAGCGCCAGGCCAGTCAGTTCGACGGTCTGGTTGAATTGCTTGGCCTGGTTGATCGCGTTCTGACCGGTGCCGGCGTCGAGCACCAGCAGCACTTCGTGCGGCGCGTCGGCGTCGAGCTTGCCGATCACCCGGCGAACTTTCTTCAGCTCTTCCATCAGGTTGTCTTTGGTGTGCAGACGACCGGCGGTGTCGGCGATCAGCACGTCGATGCCACGGGCCTTGGCGGCCTGCACGGCGTCGAAGATCACCGACGCAGAGTCGGCGCCGGTGTGCTGGGCGATCACCGGGATCTTGTTGCGCTCGCCCCAGACCTGCAGCTGCTCGACGGCAGCGGCGCGGAAGGTGTCACCGGCGGCGAGCATGACTTTCTTGCCTTCCAGTTGCAGCTTCTTCGCCAGTTTGCCGATGGTGGTGGTCTTGCCAGCGCCATTGACGCCGACCACCAGAATCACGAACGGCTTGTGCTGCGAGGCAATTTTCAGCGGCTGCTCGACCGGCTTGAGCATCGCCGCCAGCTCGGCCTGCAAAGACTTGTACAGCGCGTCGGCGTCGGCCAGCTCTTTGCGGGCGACCTTCTGGGTCAGGCGCTGGATGATCTGGGTGGTGGCTTCAACACCGACGTCGGCGGTCAGCAGGCGGGTTTCCAGCTCATCGAGCAGGTCGTCATCGATGGTTTTACGGCCGAGAAACAGGCTGGCCATGCCCTCGCCGATGCTGGCGCTGGTTTTCGACAGGCCTTGCTTGAGGCGGGCGAAGAAGCCGACTTTGGTTTCTTCGCTGCGCGTCGCTTCGACTGGCGTTTCAGCAACCACTTCCACCGGCACAACCGGAGCAGCAACGACCGGTGCAGGTGCAGGTGCAGGCTCGGGCTGCTGAACGACCGGCGAAACAGGGGCAACGAACACCGGGGCCGCCGGCTCGGCAACAACCGGCGCAGGCTCGACAACCGGCTCAACCACTGGCGCCGGAGCGACCTCAGGGACGAACGCGGCAGGCGCCGGAATCGGCGGCGTCACATGCGGCGCGGCCTCTTCGACCAAGGCCACCGGCTCTTCGGCCACCGGCAAGGTCAGCCACGGCTCGGCCGCCGGGGTCAGTGGCAGCTCGGCCGCCACCGGGGTTTCAGGTTCTGGCTCGGGCTCAACCGGTTGCAGCACCGGCTCGGCAATCGGCAGCACGATCGGCGCCGGCTCTTCTTCTATAGCAGGCGCTGGCGTCGGAGCCGGCTCAGGAATCACGGGCGGCTGTTCGACGACGGGTTCCTGCGGTTTCTTACGCAGCCATCCGAACAGGCTTTTCTTCTCGCCAGCCGCAGCTGGGGTCTTCTTGTCGTCGTTGGAACCAAACATGGAGGACGGCTATCTCACGGTAGCGACGCGCCATAAGGGCGCCCCGGCAAATAAATATTCGATGCAGAACAGACTGTGTTTCATCCAGCTTGTTCACGCGCAACATTTTGTCGAGGCGCCAGCGGCACCTCAAAGAATCGTATAAACGAAGGACTAAACCGGCAAAATCGGCGAAAAAGCGAAGTCTAGTCGATAAACCGCAGCTTTCTGCCGCAAACCCATACAGCCGGTTCAGGCCTGAAAACCTGATAGGCGTGGTCGCCGGTAAAACGGATCAGTATCCTAGCACCCTCTCGCCCGCCGACGCTAAGACCAAGCGGGCAGCCCAACAGGTTAAAAAACGAATGAATGCTCTAGCCCGCCGCGCTGCAGGCCTGCTGTTCAGCACAGTCTGCCTGCCCCTTTCGGCCCTGGCGGCCGACCCGCAACCGACCCACGAATTCACCCTCGACAACGGCCTGAAGGTCGTCGTGCGCGAAGACCATCGCGCGCCGGTGGTGGTGTCGCAGGTCTGGTACAAGGTCGGCTCCAGCTACGAAACCCCGGGCCAGACCGGCCTGTCCCACGCGCTCGAGCACATGATGTTCAAGGGCAGCGAGAAAGTCGGCCCCGGCGAAGCCTCGTTGATCCTGCGCGATCTGGGCGCCGAAGAAAACGCCTTCACCAGCGACGATTTCACCGCGTATTACCAGGTGCTGGCCCGCGACCGTCTGGGCGTAGCGTTCGAACTGGAAGCCGACCGCATGGCCAATCTGCGCCTGCCGGCCGACGAGTTCGCCAAGGAAATCGAAGTCATCAAGGAGGAGCGTCGCCTGCGCACCGACGACAAGCCGATGTCCAAGGCTTACGAGCGCTACAAGGCGATGGCTTACCCGGCCAGTGGCTACCACACGCCGACCATCGGCTGGATGGCGGACCTGGACCGGATGAAAGTCGAGGAGCTGCGCCACTGGTATCAGTCCTGGTATGTGCCGAACAACGCCACGCTGGTAGTGGTCGGCGACGTCACCCCTGATGAGGTGAAGACCCTCGCCCAGCGCTATTTCGGGCCGATTGCCAAGCGCGACGTGCCGCCAGCGAAGAAACCGCTGGAACTGGCCGAGCCGGGTGAGCGCCAGATCACCCTGCATGTGCAGACTCAACTGCCCAGCCTGATGCTCGGTTTCAACGTGCCCAGCATCGCCACCGCTGAAGACAAGCGCTCGGTCAACGCCCTGCGCCTGATCTCGGCGCTGCTCGACGGCGGTTACAGCGGGCGCATCCCGACGCAACTGGAGCGCGGTGAAGAGCTGGTCTCCGGCGGTTCGTCGAGCTACGACGCCTACACCCGTGGCGACAGCCTGTTCACCCTGTCGGCGACGCCGAACACCCAGAAGAAAAAGACCATGGCGCAAGCTGAAGCCGGTCTGTGGAAACTGCTGGAACAGCTGAAAACCACCGCACCGTCCGCCGAAGAACTCGAGCGCGTGCGGGCGCAAGTGATCGCCGGCCTGGTGTTCGAACGTGACTCGATCACCAGTCAGGCCACCGCCATCGGCCAACTGGAAACGGTCGGTCTGTCGTGGAAGTTGATGGACACCGAACTCGCCGATCTGGAAAGCGTGACCCCGCAAGACATCCAAAACGCCGCCAAGCTGTATTTCACCCGCGAACGTCTCAGCGTCGCCCATGTCCTGCCACTGGAGACGACTCATGAGTGAGCGCAAATCCCCACGCCTGTTGCTTGGTCTGATCGCTGTGGCGGTCATCGGCTCTGCCGCGTTCTATCTGATGCCCGGCGTTAAAACCGACGCCAGTGAAGCACTGGACAACGCCAAGTCCAGCCAGAAGCTGCAATCGCTGGCCGAACTCGATGGCAAGGCCCCGGCCAGCCGCAAGCTCGACGTGCAGAGCTGGAACACCGCCGAAGGGGCCAAGGTGCTGTTCGTCGAAGCCCATGAGCTGCCGATGTTCGACATGCGCCTGATCTTCGCCGCGGGCAGCAGCCAGGACGGCAATGCGCCGGGCCTGGCAATCCTGACCAACGCCATGCTCAACGAGGGCGTGGCGGGCAAGGACGTTGGCGCCATCGCCCAGGGCTTCGAAAGCCTCGGGGCGGATTTCGGCAACGGCGCCTACAAGGACATGGCGCTGGCTTCGCTGCGCAGTCTGAGTGCCGCCGACAAGCGCGAGCCGGCGCTGAAGCTGTTCTCCGAGGTGGTCGGCAAACCGACCTTCCCGGCCGATTCCTTCGCGCGCATCAAGAACCAGATGCTCGCCGGTTTCGAATACCAGAAACAGAACCCCGGCAAACTCGCCAGCCTCGAGCTGATGAAGCGTTTGTACGGCGACCACCCGTATGCGCATTCCAGCGACGGTAATGCGCAGAGCGTGCCGAAGATCACTCTGGCGCAACTGCGTGAGTTCCACGCCAAGGCCTACGCGGCCGGCAACGTGGTGATCGCGCTGGTCGGTGACCTGTCTCACACCGAGGCCGAGGCGATTGCCAATCAGGTCTCCTCTGCCCTGCCGAAAGGCCCGGCACTGGCGAAGATCGCTCAGCCGCAGGAACCGAAAGCCAGCATCAATCACATCGAGTTTCCGTCGAAGCAGACCAACCTGTTGCTCGCGCAACTGGGCATCGACCGTGACGACCCGGATTACGCGGCGCTGTCGATGGGCAACCAGATCCTCGGTGGCGGCGGTTTCGGTACCCGTCTGATGAGCGAAGTGCGCGAGAAGCGCGGCCTGACCTACGGCGTCTACTCGGGTTTCAGCCCGATGCA
The DNA here is from genome assembly GCF_025466205.1 of Pseudomonas sp. 13B_3.2_Bac1. Taxonomy (NCBI): domain Bacteria; kingdom Pseudomonadati; phylum Pseudomonadota; class Gammaproteobacteria; order Pseudomonadales; family Pseudomonadaceae; genus Pseudomonas; species Pseudomonas sp. 13B_3.2_Bac1. The sequence goes on along the minus strand of NZ_JANLOG010000116.1, from coordinate 3,017 downwards.
GGCTCGCGGCCCGTTCATGATCAACCTGCAGACCCGCGCGGAAATGAGCGAAGGCACCCTGAAACTGGTGCAGGACGTGCTCGCCGATTACCTGAAGACCGGCCCGACCCAGAAAGAACTCGACGACGCCAAACGCGAACTGGCCGGCAGCTTCCCGCTGTCCACCGCGAGCAACGCCGATATCGTCGGCCAGCTGGGCGCCATGGGTTTCTATAATCTGCCGCTGAGCTATCTGGATGACTTCATGCGTCAGTCCCAGAGCCTGACCGTCGAACAGGTCAAAGACGCGATGAACAAACACCTGAGCACGGACAAACTGGTCATCGTCAGCGCTGGCCCGACCGTGCCGCAAAAGCCGTTACCGGCCCCATCTGATAAACCTGCCGAGCAACCGCTCGGGGTTCCGGAGCATTAATGGCTACTCGCCCTAAAAAACCTGCGCAGAACGTCCACAACGGTGTGAACCAGCTGCGCATCATCGGCGGCGAATGGCGCAGCCGCAAACTGAGCTTCCCTGATGCCCCCGGCCTGCGCCCGACGCCGGATCGCGTGCGCGAAACCCTGTTCAACTGGCTCGCGCCGTATGTGGCCGGGGCCAAGGTGCTGGATCCGTTCGCCGGCAGCGGCGCGCTGTTTCTGGAGGCATTGTCCCGCGGCGCGGCCATGGGCCAGGCGCTGGATGCCAGCAACGTTGCGGTATCGAGCCTGAAGGAACACCTCGGCACCCTGCGCTGCACCAACGGCCAGGTGCAGACCGCCGACGCGCTGCGTTATCTGGAAACCCAGGTCGCCACGCCGTTCGATCTGGTATTTCTCGATCCGCCGTTCAACCAGAACCTGTTGCCAGCCGTCTGCACTTTGCTGGAAGAACGCCAATGGCTGGCGCCGGATTCGTGGATCTACACTGAAAGCGAGACCGCGCCTTCGACGCTGGGCCTGCCGGGCAACTGGCGCCTGCACCGCGAGCAGAAATCCGGGCGGGTGTACTACGCGTTGTGGCAACGTATGGCAGTCAACTGAACGTATTGAACAACCCTGTGGCGAGGGAGCTTGCTCCCGCTGGACTGCGCAGCAGTCCCAAAAAAGGGCCGCTTCGCGCCCCAGCGGGAGCAAGCTCCCTCGCCACAAAAGGTGTGTGCACTCTGGAAACTGAACGCTTCATCCCCGCCTTCGGCCTCGGCAATCCGCACCTGCAAACCTTGTGGGGGCCGCTGTGGCGCAAAACCGTCCACCTTGATCGCCAGCGCGAACGCCTGTGGCTGGACGACGGGGACTTCCTCGACCTCGACTGGCATGGTCCGCACAGCGCCGACGCGCCGCTGGTGCTGGTGCTGCACGGATTGACCGGTTCTTCCAATTCGCCCTACGTCGCCGGAATTCAGGCTGCCCTCGCCGCACAAGGCTGGGCCAGTGTCGCGCTGAACTGGCGCGGCTGCTCCGGTGAACCCAATCTGCTGCCGCGCAGCTACCACTCCGGCGCCAGCGAAGACCTCGCCGAAGCCATCCAACACTTGCGCGCCAAACGCCCGCTGGCGCCGCTGTATGCGGTCGGTTATTCCCTCGGCGGCAATGTGTTGCTCAAGCATCTGGGCGAGACCGGCAGCGACAGCGGCGTGCTCGGTGCGGTGGCGGTGTCGGTGCCGTTTCGCCTTGATCAGTGTGCAGACCGGATCGGCCAGGGTTTCTCCAAGGTCTATCAGGCGCATTTCATGCGCGAGATGGTCGCCTACATCAAGAACAAGCAACGGCAGTTCCAGCACGACGGGCGCGAGGATGGCCTGGCAGCTCTGGCGGCGCTCGGCTCGCTGGAGAACATGCGGACTTTCTGGGACTTCGACGGCCGGGTCACCGCGCCGCTGCACGGTTTTACCGATGCCGAGGATTACTATCGCCGGGCGTCGAGTCGCTACTTTCTCGGCGAGATCCGCACCCCGACCCTGATCATTCAAGCCGCTGACGATCCGTTCGTGTTCCCCCACAGCCTGCCGACGGCCAAGGAGTTGTCCGCCACCACGCAGTTCGAGCTGCAGGCCAAGGGTGGGCATGTCGGGTTTGTCGATGGCACGTTGCGCCAGCCCGGTTACTACCTGGAACGGCGCATCCCGCAATGGTTGGCCCGTGTGACGTCATGAGCGACCAGGGCGAGTCGATCCGATTCTGGCAGACCGCGCCACTGGCCGGGGTCGAGTTGCTGTCGGCGCGCTACATCGAGCATCGCTTCGCCCCGCACGTCCACGACGGCTATGTGATCGGCATGATCATGGCCGGTGCCCAGCGTTATCGCTATCGCGGTGCCGAACACCTGGCTGGCAGCGGCACGCTGGTGCTGATCAACCCGGACGAATTGCACACCGGGCACAAGGGTACCGAGGACGGCTGGCTGTACCGGGCGTTTTATCCCGATACCGGAAAGATCGTTTCACTGCTCGAAGAACTGGAACTGCCCACCGCGCCGATGCCGGCGTTTGGCGCGACGCTGTACCGCGACCCGGATCTGGTCAACGGTTTCTGTCAGTTGCATCGCTTGCTGGAAAGCCCCGCCACCGCGCTGCAACAGCAAACGGTATGGCGCGAGATGATGATGCTGCTGTTGCAGCGGCATGCGGCGGTGCAGATCAACGGTAAACCGGGCAAGGAACACCGCGCGGTGGTGATGGCCAAGGAGTTGCTGCATGCGCAACTCGCTGCGCCGCCGTCGCTGGAAGAGCTGGCGGCCGCAGTGAATCTGTCGCCCTTCCACTTCGCCCGGGTATTCCGCCGCGCCACCGGCATGCCACCGCACACCTGGCTGATGCAGCAGCGCATCGCCACGGCCCGGGGTTTATTGCAGCACGGTTGCCTGCCGGTGGAAGTCGCCATGCAGTTGGGCTTTGCCGACCAGAGTCATCTGAGCCGGCAGTTCAAGCAGGTGTATGGCGTGGGGCCGGCGGCGTATCGCAGTGCCCGACAACCTGTTAGCGGCGATTAACCCCTGTGGGAGCGGGGGGGGGGGGGGGGGGGGGGGGGGGGGGGGGGGG
>NZ_JANLOG010000043.1:0-31444 GCF_025466205.1 Pseudomonas sp. 13B_3.2_Bac1 | reverse complement strand
AAAAAAAAAACCCCCCCCCCCCCCCCCCCCCCCCCCCCCCGCTCCCACAGGGGTTTTGTGTTGTGTTCGGAAATAGAAACCCCGGCACTGGGCCGGGGCTTCTTTACAGCATTACAACCTTAAACCAGCGCAGCAATCGCCGAGTTGAAGGTTGCGCTTGGGCGCATGGCCTTGCTGATCAGCTCGGCATCGGCGTGGTAGTAACCGCCGATGTCCACTGGCTTGCCCTGCACGGCGTTGAGCTCGGCAACGATGGTCGCCTCGTTCTCGGTCAGGGTTTTGGCCAGGGTCGCGAACTGCGCTTGCAGTGCAGCGTCTTCGGTCTGGGCGGCCAGGGCCTGAGCCCAGTACATCGCCAGATAGAAGTGGCTGCCGCGGTTGTCGATGTTGCCGACTTTGCGCGATGGCGACTTGTTGTTGTCGAGGAACTGACCGGTGGCCTGATCCAGGGTTTTCGACAGAACCAGCGCTTTCGGGTTGTTGTAGTTCACACCCAAATGCTCGAGGGACGCTGCCAGCGCCAGGAATTCACCCAGCGAATCCCAGCGCAGGAAGTTCTCTTCAACCAGTTGCTGCACGTGCTTCGGCGCCGAACCGCCGGCGCCGGTTTCGAACAGGCCACCGCCGTTCATCAGCGGCACGATCGACAGCATCTTGGCGCTGGTGCCCAGTTCCATGATCGGGAACAGGTCAGTCAGGTAGTCGCGCAGTACGTTGCCGGTCACCGAGATGGTGTCCTTGCCTTCGCGGGTGCGCTGCAGGGTGTACTTCATGGCATCGACCGGCGCCATGATCTGGATGTCCAGACCGCTGGTGTCGTGATCCTTCAGGTAAGCCTGAACCTTCTCGATCACTACGCCGTCGTGGGCGCGCATCGGGTCCAGCCAGAAGATCGCCGGCGTGCTGCTGGCGCGAGCACGGTTGACGGCCAGTTTGACCCAGTCCTGGATCGGCGCGTCTTTGGTCTGGCACATGCGGAAGATGTCGCCGGCTTCAACAGTCTGTTCCATCAGCAGGTTGCCCTTGCTGTCGGTGACGCGAACCACGCCGTCAGCCTTGATCTGGAAGGTCTTGTCGTGCGAGCCGTACTCTTCGGCTTTCTTCGCCATCAGGCCAACGTTCGGCACGCTGCCCATGGTGGTTGGATCGAACGCGCCGTTGGCTTTGCAATCTTCGATCACGGCCTGGTAGATGGTTGCGTAGCAACGATCCGGGATCACCGCCTTGGTGTCGTGCAGTTGGCCGTCGGTGCCCCACATTTTGCCGGAGTCACGGATCATCGCCGGCATCGAGGCGTCGACGATGACGTCGCTCGGCACGTGCAGGTTGGTGATGCCCTTGTCGGAGTTGACCATCGCCAGCGACGGACGCGCGGCGTAGACCGCTGCGATGTCCGCTTCGATCTGCGCTTGCTGCTCGGCCGGCAGGGCCTTGATGCGCGCGTACAGGTCGCCGATGCCGTTGTTCAGGTTGAAGCCGATCTGGGCCAGCACGTCAGCGTGCTTGGTCAGAGCGTCTTTATAGAACTCGGCAACGATTTGGCCGAACATGATCGGGTCGGAGACCTTCATCATGGTCGCTTTCAGGTGAACCGAGAGCAGCACGCCCTGGGCCTTGGCGCTTTCGATTTCAGCGGCGATGAACGCGCGCAGGGCGTTTTTGCTCATCACGGCGCAGTCGAGGATCTCGCCAGCCTGAACGCTGGTTTTTTCTTTCAGAACGGTCGCGGTGCCGTCTTTGGCAATCAGCTCGATTTTCACAGTGTCAGCGGCGTCGATCAGGGCAGCTTTTTCGCTGCCGTAGAAATCGCCGGTGCTCATGTGAGCTACGTGGGACTTGGAGTCTTTGGCCCAGGCGCCCATTTTGTGCGGGTGCTTGCGCGCGTAGTTTTTTACCGACAGCGGGGCGCGGCGGTCGGAGTTGCCTTCACGCAGAACCGGGTTCACGGCGCTGCCCTTGACCTTGTCGTAACGCGCCTTGGCTTCTTTTTCGGCGTCGTTGGTCACGGTTTCCGGGTAGTCCGGCAGGTTGTAACCCTGGGCTTGCAGCTCTTTGATTGCTGCTTGCAGCTGAGGCACCGAAGCACTGATGTTCGGCAGCTTGATGATGTTGGCTTCAGGCGTAACGGCCAGGTCGCCCAGTTCGGCGAGGTGGTCGGCTACGGCTTTGTCGCCCAGTTGCTCGGGGAAGCTGGCCAGGATGCGCGCTGCAAGAGAGATATCGCGGGTTTCCACGGCGATATCGGCCGAGGCGGTGTAAGCCTCGATGATCGGCAGCAGGGAATAGGTGGCGAGGGCTGGGGCTTCGTCGGTGAAGGTATAGATGATCTTCGAGCGGGTGGGCATATTCGGATTAACTCTCTCTTCTTTGCTAAAGCGTGCGCAGAAACTCGAGGGGCGCCGGGTAAGCGCGTTCGTTCAAAGTCATCCATGAACCGAATGTCGAGATTCTTCGCGGTGATGTTGGGTGCATCAGTAGAGCGTCAAGCAGTCGGACTGCGGTAACAACCCGACCAATCAGGCGGAAAGTCTCGTGCTAGAGAGGCCAGCCGTCGTGACCCTTTGGTCAGCGGGCGGCATTATACATAGGTAGCTGGCAATCTGCCGATGGTTCATATGCAACGATTCTCGTCCATTGGTCTAAAGGTCGCAGGGGCGGGTGGGGCGTAGAGTCGCTGCGAATGCTTGAGTTTGGCGCTTTTCCCTTTGCTTTCAGGCTTGTACGAAACCAGATGTAGCCGCGCCGTGAACAGAGGGTTTGCGTGTTGATTTAACTGGGTTACGCTCGAACCAAGCCAGATGTTCAATCCAAACAATGGAGTTCAGCATGGGTTACAAGAAGATTCAGGTTCCAGCCGTCGGCGACAAAATCACCGTCAATGCAGACCATTCTCTCAATGTTCCTGATAACCCGATCATCCCCTTCATCGAAGGTGACGGCATTGGCGTCGACGTCAGCCCGGTGATGATCAAAGTGGTTGATGCTGCCGTGGCCAAGGCCTACGGGGGCAAGCGCAAGATTTCCTGGATGGAGGTTTATGCTGGCGAAAAAGCGACCCAGGTCTATGACCAGGACACCTGGCTGCCCCAGGAAACCCTGGACGCCGTCAAGGATTACGTGGTCTCCATCAAGGGCCCGCTGACCACCCCGGTCGGTGGTGGCATCCGCTCCCTCAACGTTGCCCTGCGCCAGCAACTCGATCTGTATGTATGCCTGCGCCCCGTGGTGTGGTTCGAAGGTGTGCCGAGCCCGGTGAAAAAGCCTGGCGACGTCGATATGGTGATTTTCCGCGAGAACTCCGAAGACATTTATGCCGGTATCGAATGGAAGGCTGGCTCCCCTGAGGCCACTAAGGTCATCAAGTTCCTGAAAGAAGAAATGGGTGTCACCAAGATCCGTTTCGACCAGGATTGCGGCATCGGCATCAAGCCTGTTTCCAAGGAAGGCACCAAGCGTCTGGTGCGCAAGGCCCTGCAATACGTGGTGGACAACGACCGCAAGTCGCTGACCATTGTGCACAAGGGCAACATCATGAAATTCACCGAAGGTGCCTTCAAGGACTGGGGTTACGAGGTGGCGAAGGAAGAATTCGGCGCCGAGCTGCTCGATGGCGGCCCATGGATGAAGTTCAAGAACCCGAAAACCGGCCGTGAAGTCATCGTCAAGGATGCCATCGCCGACGCCATGCTTCAGCAGATCCTGTTGCGTCCGGCCGAATACGATGTGATTGCCACGCTGAACCTCAACGGCGACTACCTCTCCGACGCCCTGGCGGCGGAAGTGGGCGGTATCGGTATCGCGCCGGGTGCCAACCTGTCCGACACCGTGGCCATGTTCGAGGCGACCCACGGTACCGCGCCGAAGTACGCCGGCAAGGACCAGGTCAACCCGGGTTCGGTGATTCTGTCGGCCGAGATGATGTTGCGTCATCTGGGCTGGACCGAAGCGGCGGATCTCATCATCAAGGGCACTAACGGCGCCATCAAGGCCAAGACCGTGACCTATGACTTCGAGCGTCTGATGGAAGGTGCCACGCTGGTGTCGTCTTCGGGCTTCGGTGAGGCGATCATCAAGCACATGTAAGCCGTGCAGGTACAAAAAAACCGCCTTCGGGCGGTTTTTTCATGACCGGGTGACGGTTATGTCAGCCCGACACCTTTTCTGTATGAGGGGCATGCGTAGCCGCTTCGTTTGACACCTGCGCCGCCGCGATCTTTACCGCATGCAGGCCTTTGGGTCCCTGGACGATGTCGAAACTCACGACCTGCCCGGCCTTGAGGGTTTTATACCCGTCCATCTCAATGGCGGAGTAGTGCGCAAAGAAATCAATGTCTTTGCCATCCTCGTCACGTCCTTCACGGGCATCGGTATTGATGAAGCCGAATCCCTTGGCATTGTTGAACCACTTGACCTTGCCGACAGCCATGCTCAAATCCCTCTGCAACAGACTCCATCGCTGGAGTATCATCCAGGACATCCGCAATCTAATCCGTTAAAAGGATTGACTCCGCGGATCTTTTTTACCCACTGTGGGCTCTATTGGTTGTAACACCGTTTTCCCGATAGTCAAGGTGACCGGGCAGTCGGAGTTGAAAAGGTGTACAGCCGCCCCCACCACTGTATTTGCACAACTGACGAACCTTTCTTTCCATGCATGCAATCAGCCAGATTCGACTAACATTCAATCAGGATCGCCCGCTTCTCCAAAAGGATCATCCAGAGGAGCACGACGACGATTCGGCAGGCGTTGCTGTTCAGGAAGCAAAGCCTGCGTTACAGGCGCCGCCGATGTACAAGGTGGTTTTGTTCAATGATGACTACACACCGATGGATTTCGTCGTCGAAGTGCTCGAGGTGTTTTTTAACCTGAATCGCGAGCTGGCGACCAAGGTCATGCTGGCCGTTCACACAGAAGGACGGGCAGTATGTGGAGTGTTTACCCGCGACATCGCCGAGACAAAGGCCATGCAGGTCAACCAGTACGCCAGGGAAAGCCAGCATCCGCTACTCTGTGAAATCGAGAAGGACGGTTAATCGCCGACCACTTGGGTATGAGGTGAAGCTATGTTAAACCGCGAGCTCGAAGTCACCCTCAATCTTGCCTTCAAGGAGGCTCGTTCGAAGCGTCATGAATTCATGACCGTCGAACACCTGCTGCTGGCCCTATTGGACAATGAGGCTGCCGCCACCGTATTGCGTGCCTGCGGCGCAAACCTCGACAAACTCAAGCACGACCTGCAGGAGTTCATCGACTCCACCACGCCACTGATCCCCGTCCATGACGAAGATCGCGAGACCCAGCCAACCCTGGGCTTCCAGCGTGTACTGCAACGTGCTGTCTTTCATGTACAGAGCTCGGGCAAACGCGAAGTAACCGGCGCCAACGTGCTGGTTGCCATCTTCAGTGAGCAAGAGAGTCAGGCCGTATTCCTGCTGAAACAGCAGAGCGTTGCGCGCATTGATGTCGTCAATTACATCGCCCACGGCATTTCCAAAGTGCCGGGGCATGGCGATCACTCTGAAGGTGAACAAGATATGCAGGACGACGAGGGCGGTGAGTCTTCTTCTTCAGGCAATCCGCTGGATGCTTATGCCAGCAATCTCAACGAACTCGCGCGCCAGGGTCGGATTGATCCGCTGGTCGGCCGCGAGATGGAAGTCGAGCGTGTCGCGCAGATTCTGGCGCGTCGGCGCAAGAACAATCCGCTGCTGGTCGGCGAGGCAGGCGTGGGTAAAACCGCGATTGCCGAAGGCCTGGCCAAGCGCATTGTCGACAACCAGGTGCCGGATCTGCTGGCCAACAGCGTCGTTTATTCGCTCGATCTCGGTGCCCTGCTGGCAGGCACCAAGTATCGCGGTGATTTCGAGAAGCGCTTCAAGGCGCTGCTCAATGAGCTGAAAAAACGTCCGCAGGCGATCCTGTTCATCGACGAAATTCACACCATCATCGGTGCGGGTGCTGCGTCCGGTGGCGTGATGGATGCCTCGAACCTGCTCAAGCCGCTGCTGTCGTCTGGCGACATTCGCTGCATCGGCTCGACCACGTTCCAGGAATTTCGCGGCATCTTCGAGAAGGATCGGGCCTTGGCTCGACGCTTCCAGAAGGTTGATGTCGTCGAACCGTCGGTGGAAGACACCATCGGTATCCTGCGCGGCCTGAAAGGGCGCTTCGAACAGCACCACAACATCGAATACAGCGATGAGTCGTTGCGCGCCGCTGCTGAACTGGCATCGCGCTACATCAATGACCGGCATATGCCGGACAAGGCCATCGACGTGATCGACGAGGCGGGTGCCTATCAGCGCCTGCAACCGGTCGAGATGCGCGTCAAACGTATCGAAGTGCCGCAGGTTGAAGACATTGTGGCGAAAATCGCGCGGATTCCGCCGAAACACGTCACCAGCTCCGACAAGGAACTGCTGCGTAATCTGGAGCGCGACCTGAAGCTGACGGTGTTTGGTCAGGATGCGGCGATCGATTCGCTGTCGACCGCGATCAAACTGTCCCGTGCCGGCCTCAAGTCGCCTGACAAACCAGTCGGCTCGTTCCTGTTCGCAGGTCCTACCGGTGTCGGTAAAACCGAGGCCGCGCGGCAACTGGCCAAGGCGTTGGGTATCGAACTGGTGCGCTTCGACATGTCCGAGTACATGGAGCGCCACACCGTATCGCGTCTGATCGGTGCGCCTCCAGGCTATGTCGGGTTCGATCAGGGAGGTCTGTTGACCGAGGCGATCACCAAGCAACCGCACTGCGTATTGCTGCTCGATGAAATCGAGAAGGCGCATCCGGAAGTCTTCAACCTGCTGCTGCAGGTGATGGACCACGGTACGCTCACCGATAACAACGGGCGCAAGGCGGACTTCCGCAATGTGATCATCATCATGACCACCAACGCCGGCGCCGAAACCGCGGCGCGTGCTTCGATCGGTTTCACCCATCAGGACCACTCGTCTGATGCGATGGAAGTGATCAAGAAGAGCTTCACGCCGGAATTCCGTAACCGTCTGGACACCATTATCCAGTTTGGTCGCCTCAGTCATGAGGTCATCAAAAGTGTGGTGGACAAGTTCCTTACCGAACTGCAGGCGCAGCTGGAAGACAAGCGTGTGTTGCTGGAGGTTACCGATGCGGCGCGCAGTTGGCTGGCGGCCGGTGGCTACGACTCGGCCATGGGCGCGCGTCCGATGGCGCGTCTGATTCAGGACAAGATCAAGCGTCCGTTGGCGGAGGAGATTCTGTTTGGCGAGCTGGCCGAGCATGGCGGTGTGGTGCACATCGACATCAAGGATGGTGAGTTGACGTTTGACTTCGAGACTACGGCGGAGATGGCCTGACGGCTTGGTTGTTGGTTTGGAAGGCGCCTTCGGGCGCCTTTTTGTTGGCTGATGTTTTTGGGTGTATATCCGTTGCTGCGGTTATGGCTGCTTAGGGTTCCGCCCTTACGGCGGGTCACTTTTTCCAGACGCCGAAAAAGTAACCAAAAAGGCTTTACCCTGACGTTCGGCCCTCGCTTAGGCTCGGGTTCCTTCGCTGCGGGATTCATCCGGGGGGCAGCGCCTACGGTTTGCTTCGCTGCACCTCCTCTCGCTGTGTTTGGCTGCGCCAAACGGTCGCTGCGCTCCCACCCCCGGATAAATCCCTCCACTCAGCCTGCCGACGGGCCCTCAGATCAAAAGCGGTACTCGAGCTAACGCTCATTGTGTTGAGTGGGGCGGCTTCGCCGCAGGGGCAGCATGCAATCTGAACTGTACCTGCTGGCGATGGCGGCCTACGAGCCGACCGATCTCTAACTGAATGCACTTAATCCAAATGTGGGAGCGGGCTTGCTCGCGAAAGCGGCCTGCCAGTCGACCAATTTCTTAATGAATGTACCCAGTCCCATGTAGGAACTGCCGAAGGCTGTGATCTTTTGATCTGCTTTGGCTTTGGCTTTGGCTTTGGCTCTGGCTCTGGCTCTGGCTTTTGATGTGGCTTTTGATCTTCAGCCCCTTCGGCAGGCCGAGCGAAGGTGTCCATCCGGGGGTTAGGCGCGCAGCGCCATGCGGCGAAGCCGCATCCATCGAGAGGAGGTGCAGCGAAGCAAACCGGAGGCGATGCCCCCTGATGGGCACCGTAGCGAGGGAACACTGAGCCTCAGCGAAGTGCCGTACGCCGGGGCAAAGCCTTTTGGGTTACCTTTTCGGCGTTTGGAAAAGGTGACTCGCTGTAAGAGCGAAACCATAGGAGGCCGTTACCGCAGCAACGGATATACACCCAAAACCCAGGCCCAAACTCAAACCCAAATCGCAGACAAACAAAAACGCCCGGCAAAGCCGGGCGTCTTGTATTGACTTGATTAGCGAGCGCGGTAAGTGATGCGCCCTTTGCTCAAGTCATAGGGCGTCAGCTCGACGCGCACTTTGTCACCGGTAAGAATACGAATGTAGTTCTTGCGCATCTTGCCGGAGATATGCGCGGTTACGACGTGCCCATTTTCCAACTCCACACGAAACATGGTGTTGGGCAGGGTGTCGACGACAGTGCCTTCCATTTCGAAGCTGTCTTCTTTCGACATGCAGTAAAGCCCTCGGTGTCCAATGAATGGCCCGGTGCAACTGCGCCAGGCAAAAGCGGCGTGCATTGTGCCCGAAAAAGGGGGTTCAAGCCAAGGGGTTTACGGCTTGCGATTAGTTCAGGATCACCCAGCGCTGATTAATCAGCAATTCGATGGGGCGATATTGGGTCTTGTAGTTCATCTTTTTGCAGTTCTTGATCCAATAACCGAGATACACCGCCTCCAGCCCCAGGCGCTGACTTTCAGCGATTTGCCACAGGATTGCGAAACGCCCCAGGCTGCGGCGCTCTTCGTCAGGCTCGTAAAACGTATAGACCGCCGACAAGCCGTTGGGCAGCAAGTCGGTGACGGCGACGGCGAGTAACCGTCCGTCGAGACGAAATTCGTAGAAGCGCGAAAAGGGCAGGTCACGTACCAGGAAGGTTGAAAACTGGTCGCGGCTCGGCGGGTACATGTCGCCATCGGCATGTCGCTGCTCGATATAACGCTGGTACAGATCGAAATATTCTTCGCTGAAGTGCGGTTTTACCGGGCGCACCTGCAGGTCGGCATTGCGTTTGAAAATGCGTTTCTGCTGGCGGTTGGGGCTGAACTGCGACACCGGGATGCGCGCAGGCACGCACGCATTGCAATTCTGGCAATGAGGTCGATACAGATGATCGCCGCTGCGACGAAAACCCATCTCCGACAGGTCTGCGTAGACATGCACATCCATGGGCTGACTAGGGTCGAGGAACAGCGTCGTCGCCTGCTCCTCGGGCAGATAACTGCAGGAATGAGGTTGAGTGGCATAGAACTTCAAGCGCGCCAACTCGGTCATGATCAACCCTCGGGATAAGCTGGTGAATTAAGTGTAAGCCACGCGCGCAAAAGTCGCTCAGCAAACCCAGGTGGCACGACTGGGTTGATCCAGGTGGCGAGCCAGATAGTCGGCGAATTCGCGACGGGAGATCGCCCGTGCGCCAAGGCTGTGCAGATGATCGGTCGGCATCTGGCAGTCAATCAGGACGAATCCGGCTTCTTTCAGGTGCTGCACCAGCGTTGCAAAGCCAAATTTGGAGGCATTGTCGGCGCGACTGAACATCGATTCGCCGAAAAACAGCTGACCCATCGCCAGGCCATACAGGCCGCCGACCAGTTGGCCCTGATCCCAGACTTCGACCGAATGGGCGAAGCCGCGGCGGTGCAGTTCGAGGTAGGCGTCCTGCATGGCTTCGGTGATCCAGGTACCGTCGGCGTAGTCCCGTGGTGCAGCGCAGGCGCGAATGACGGCTGCGAAATCCTGATCGAAGGTCACCTGATAGCGTTGCTGGCGCAGCAGTTTGGCAAGGCTGCGCGAGACGTGCAGTTCGTCGGGAAATAGAACGGTGCGCGGATCCGGAGACCACCAGAGAATCGGCTGGCCTTCGGAGAACCACGGAAAACAGCCATGCCGGTAAGCCTGCACCAGGCGATCGGCGGACAGGTCGCCACCGGCAGCCAGCAATCCATTGGGATCGCGCATGGCCTTTTCCAGAGGTGGGAAAGTCAGGGAATTGCGTTGTAACCAAGTCAGCATGGCGTCCAGGCTTGCAGAAGGGGAGGGCGGTGCGGGCATGAGGCCCGCGATAAAGTGTGCCGTTAAATGACAGGAATGTCGTCCAGATACTTCTCCGCGTCCAGTGCCGCCATGCAACCGGCACCGGCCGAGGTCACGGCCTGGCGATAAACGTGGTCGGCCACGTCGCCGGCAGCGAAGACGCCGGGGATCTCGGTGGCGGTGGCGTCACCGTCATTGCCGCCCCTGACCAACAGATAGCCGTCGCGCATCGGCAACTGGCCCTGGAACAGGTCGGTGTTGGGTTTGTGGCCGATGGCAATGAACACGCCGGCCAGCGGCAACTCGCGGGTTTCGCCTGTGTGGCTGTCACGCAGGCGTGCACCGGTCACGCCGCTGGCGTCGCCCAGCACTTCATCCAGATTCTGGTTCCAGTGCAGGCGAACGTTGCCGTTGGCGGCTTTTTCGAAGAGTTTGTCCTGAAGGATTTTCTCCGAGCGCAATTTGTCGCGACGGTGGATCAAGTGCACCTCTTTGGCGATGTTCGACAGGTACAGCGCTTCCTCGACGGCGGTGTTGCCGCCGCCCACCACCGCGACTACCTGATTGCGGTAGAAGAAGCCGTCACAGGTCGCGCAGGCCGACACCCCTTTGCCGGCAAAGGCTTCTTCCGAGGGTAGTCCCAGATACTGCGCCGAAGCGCCGGTGGCAATGATCAGTGCATCGCAGGTGTAGGTGCCGCTGTCGCCGATGAGTTCGAACGGGCGCTGCTGCAACTTGGCGGTGTGGATGTGGTCGTAAACGATCTCTGTGGCAAAGCGCTCGGCGTGTTTCTGCATGCGCTCCATCAGTACCGGGCCGGTCAGGCCTTCGACGTCGCCGGGCCAGTTGTCGACTTCGACGGTGGTGGTGAGTTGGCCACCGGCCTGCAGGCCGGTAATCACCACCGGTTTGAGGTTGGCGCGGGCGGCGTATACGGCGGCGCTGTAACCGGCAGGGCCGGAGCCAAGAATGATCAGGCGTGAATGCTTCGCTGCGTTCATCAAATACACCTCATAAGCCTTTGTCACAAAAGACAATGCATGCTCAAATTGAACCGCAGGGTTTGTGGGATTGGCTATGCTCAGCTAAGGGTTTTGAAGCATGGCATCAGCCGCACAAACCCGTACAATGCCGGACTGTTACAGAATATTCGCCGTGCGCAGTGTTTATAGCTGTGTTTATAAAAGCAGCGGCACAGTGTTAAAAGTAGTCTCAGTTGCGCCGGTTCACTTTTTTACCTGCCTGGATTGGGCAGTTTTTTATCGTCATTCAATAGATGGACGCGCCCCGGGCGCAGGAAAAGAAGCGTTTTGAAGAAATCCACCGCAGCACCAAAAACAGTCGTTCCGCTCTGGCGCCAGCAATTGCACTACCGGCTCAAGGAAGGTGCATTGATCGCCATCGGTGCCTTGTGCCTGTTCCTGATGATGGCCTTGCTGACCTACGGCAAGGACGATCCGGGCTGGAGCCACAACAGCAAGATCGACGACGTGCAGAACTTCGGCGGCCCGGCCGGTTCCTACAGCGCCGACATCCTGTTCATGGTGCTGGGTTACTTCGCGTACATCTTCCCGTTGCTGCTGGCGGTCAAGGCGTATCAGATCTTCCGCCAACGTCACGAGCCGTGGCAGTGGAGCGGCTGGCTGTTCTCCTGGCGTCTGATCGGTCTGGTGTTCCTGGTGCTGTCGGGCGCCGCGCTGGCGCATATCCATTTCCACGCGGCCACCGGGCTGCCGGCGGGTGCGGGCGGGGCGCTGGGGGAAAGTCTCGGTGATCTGGCGCGTAACGCGCTGAATATCCAGGGCAGCACGCTGCTGTTCATTGCGCTGTTCCTGTTCGGCCTGACCGTATTCACTGACCTGTCGTGGTTCAAGGTGATGGACGTCACCGGCAAAATCACCCTCGACCTGTTCGAACTGTTCCAGGGCGCGATCAACCGCTGGTGGTCGGCGCGTACCGAGCGTAAGCAACTGGTTGCGCAACTGCGTGAAGTCGATGATCGCGTCCACGACGTGGTGGCGCCGACCGTTACCGACAAGCGTGAACAGGCCAAGGTCAAGGAGCGCCTGATCGAGCGCGAACAGGCCCTGAGCAAGCACATGTCCGATCGCGAGAAACAGGTGCCGCCGGTCATCGCCCCGGCTCCGGTCAAGGCGCCCGAGCCAAGCAAGCGCGTGCAGAAAGAGAAGCAGGCGCCTCTGTTCGTCGACAGCGCCGTCGAAGGCACCTTGCCGCCGATCTCGATTCTCGATCCTGCGGAAAAGAAACAACTCAATTATTCGCCGGAATCCCTGGCAGCGGTCGGCCACTTGCTGGAGATCAAGCTCAAGGAGTTCGGCGTCGAGGTCACCGTGGACTCGATCCATCCGGGCCCGGTGATTACCCGTTACGAAATTCAGCCTGCCGCCGGCGTCAAAGTCAGCCGCATCGCCAACCTGGCCAAAGACCTTGCACGTTCGCTGGCCGTGACCAGTGTGCGGGTGGTCGAGGTGATTCCGGGCAAGACCACGGTCGGTATCGAGATTCCCAACGAAGACCGGCAGATCGTGCGTTTCTCCGAAGTGCTGTCGACCCCCGAGTACGACAACTTCAAATCGCCGGTCACCCTCGCTCTGGGCCACGACATTGGCGGCAAACCGGTCATCACCGACCTGGCGAAGATGCCGCACCTGCTGGTCGCCGGTACGACCGGTTCCGGTAAGTCGGTGGGTGTGAACGCGATGATCCTGTCGATCCTGTTCAAGTCTGGCCCGGAAGACGCCAAGCTGATCATGATCGACCCGAAAATGCTCGAGCTGTCGATCTACGAAGGCATTCCGCACCTGCTGTGCCCAGTGGTCACCGACATGAAGGACGCCGCCAACGCCCTGCGCTGGAGCGTTGCCGAGATGGAGCGCCGCTACAAGCTGATGGCGAAGATGGGCGTGCGTAACCTGTCCGGCTTCAACGCCAAGGTCAAGGAAGCGCAGGACGCCGGCGAGCCGTTGAGCGATCCGCTGTACAAGCGCGAAAGCATCCACGACGAAGCGCCGCTGCTGCAGAAGCTGCCGACCATCGTCGTGGTCGTCGACGAATTCGCCGACATGATGATGATCGTCGGCAAGAAGGTTGAAGAACTGATCGCCCGTATCGCGCAGAAGGCGCGTGCCGCCGGTATTCACTTGATCCTCGCGACCCAACGGCCATCGGTGGACGTGATCACCGGTCTGATCAAGGCCAACATTCCGACGCGGATGGCGTTCCAGGTGTCGAGCAAGATCGACTCGCGGACCATCATCGACCAGGGCGGTGCCGAGCAACTGCTCGGTCACGGTGACATGCTCTACATGCCGCCGGGCACCAGCCTGCCGATCCGGGTTCACGGCGCGTTCGTTTCCGACGATGAAGTACACCGCGTGGTGGAAGCCTGGAAACTGCGTGGCGCACCGGAATACAACGATGACATCCTCAACGGTGTCGAAGAGGCGGGCAGCGGTTTTGAAGGCAGCAGCGGTGGCGGCGACGGTGATGATCCGGAGACCGACGCGCTGTATGACGAAGCCGTGCAGTTCGTGCTGGAAAGCCGCCGGGCGTCGATTTCCGCGGTACAGCGCAAGCTGAAGATCGGTTACAACCGCGCTGCGCGCATGATCGAAGCCATGGAAATGGCCGGCGTGGTGACTTCGATGAACACCAACGGTTCGCGTGAAGTGCTGGCCCCGGGGCCGATGCGCGACTGATTCGGCCGCTCCGATTTGCAACAAAGGATGGCGCAATGACGCGCCGTCCCCTCCCCACAAGTATTCAAGAGGACTCCCATGCGTCTTATCCGCATGCTGTTGCCAGTACTGGCGCTGACCACTTTCACGGCCCACGCCGATGACAAGGACGTGGCGCGCCTGACCCAATTGCTGGAAACATCGAAAACCCTGACCGCGAATTTTTCCCAGCTGACCCTCGACGGCAGCGGCACGCAGTTGCAGGAAACTCGCGGTGATATGGTTCTGCAGCGTCCGGGCCTGTTCTACTGGCACACCGAAGCGCCAAACGAGCAGACCATGGTCTCCGATGGCAAGAAAGTCACCCTGTGGGACCCGGACCTGGAACAGGCCACCATCAAGAAGCTCGACGAGCGTCTGACCCAGACCCCGGCGCTGCTGCTGTCCGGTGATGTGTCGAAGATCAACCAGAGCTTTGCGATCAGCGCGCAAGAGGCGGGCGGCGTGATCGACTTCACCCTCAAGCCGAAGACCAAGGACACCCTGTTCGACAGCCTGCGCCTGTCGTTCCGTAATGGTCTGATCAATGACATGCAACTGGTCGACAGCGTCGGTCAGCGCACCAACATCCTGTTCACCGGGGTCAAGGCCAACGAACCTGTCTCGGCGTCGAAGTTCAAGTTCGACATCCCGAAGGGTGCTGACGTTATCCAGGAATAAACCCCGGATCCCGGGTTGGGCTGTTGTGGCTTGGAGCTTTTGTGGCGAGGGAGCTTGCTCCCGCTGGGGCGCGAAGCGGCCCCGCTCTTGAATCAAAAGCGGGGACTGCTGCGCAGTCCAGCGGGAGCAAGCTCCCTCGCCACAGGGTTTACCCCAGGTTTCAGATAATCAGAGGTTTCAACGCTACGTGATGGATCTGTTTCGCAGTGCACCGATTGCCCAGCCACTGGCCGCGCGTTTGCGCGCGACCAATCTGGATGAGTACGTCGGTCAGGAACACGTGCTCGCTCGCGGCAAGCCTCTGCGTGAGGCGCTGGAGCAGGGTGCCCTGCATTCGATGATCTTCTGGGGGCCGCCGGGCGTGGGCAAGACCACCCTCGCGCGATTGCTTGCGGAAGTCTCGGATGCGCACTTCGAAACGGTCTCGGCGGTGCTCGCCGGGGTCAAGGAGATCCGTCAGGCGGTGGAAATCGCCAAGCAGCAGGCCGGCCAGTACGGCAAGCGCACGATCCTGTTCGTCGATGAAGTGCACCGTTTCAACAAGTCGCAGCAGGATGCGTTCCTGCCTTATGTTGAGGACGGCACGCTGATTTTCATCGGCGCCACCACCGAAAACCCTTCGTTTGAATTGAACAACGCGCTGTTGTCGCGGGCTCGCGTCTATGTGCTGAAAAGCCTCGACGAGACCGCGCTGCGCAAACTGGTGCACCGCGCACTCACCGAAGAGCGCGGGCTGGGCAAACGCAACCTGACCCTCAGCGATGAAGGCTTCCAGATGCTGCTGTCGGCCGCCGATGGCGATGGCCGGCGCCTACTCAATCTGCTGGAGAACGCCTCGGATCTGGCTGAAGACAACAGCGAGATGGGCACCGAGCTGCTGCAAAGCCTGCTCGGCGACACCCGGCGACGCTTCGACAAGGGCGGCGAAGCGTTCTACGACCAGATCTCGGCGCTGCACAAATCGGTGCGCGGTTCCAACCCCGATGGCGCGCTGTACTGGTTCGCGCGAATGATCGACGGCGGCTGTGATCCTCTGTATCTGGCGCGGCGCGTGGTGCGCATGGCCAGCGAAGACATCGGCAATGCCGACCCGCGTGCCCTGAGCCTGTGCCTGGCGGCGTGGGAAGTGCAGGAGCGCCTCGGCAGTCCGGAAGGCGAGTTGGCGGTGGCCCAGGCCATTACCTATCTGGCCTGTGCGCCGAAAAGCAACGCGGTGTACATGGGTTTCAAGACTGCGCTGCGCGCCGCTGCCGAATACGGTTCGCTGGAAGTGCCGCTGCACTTGCGCAATGCCCCAACCAAGCTGATGAAGCAATTGGGCTACGGTGACGAATACCGCTACGCCCACGACGAGCCGGACGCCTATGCCGCCGGCGAAGACTATTTCCCGGAAGAGCTCGAACCGATTCCGTTCTACCAACCGGTGCCCCGTGGCCTGGAATTGAAGATCGGCGAGAAGCTCAACCACCTCGCCCAACTCGACCGTTTAAGCCCAAGACAGCGGAGAAAATAGTGCTTCCATTGATCGTTGCGGTCTCCGTCGGCGGAATTGCCGGCACCCTGTTGCGCTTCGCCACCGGCAATTGGGTCAACGCCAATTGGCCGCGGCACTTCTATACCGCGACGCTGGCCGTTAATATCGTGGGCTGTCTGCTGATTGGCGTGTTGTACGGCCTGTTTCTGATACGCCCGGAGGTGCCGATCGAGGTGCGTGCCGGGTTGATCGTCGGCTTCCTCGGAGGGCTGACGACTTTTTCATCCTTTTCACTGGATACGGTGCGTCTGCTGGAAAGCGGGCAAGTGCCGCTGGCCCTGGGCTATGCGGCAATCAGCGTATTCGGCGGGCTGCTCGCGACATGGGCCGGCCTGTCCCTGACCAAACTTTGATAACGAGAAACCGACATGCTCGATTCCAAACTGTTACGTAGCAACCTTCAGGACGTAGCGGACCGCCTGGCTTCCCGTGGCTTTGCCCTGGATACCGCGCGCATCGAAGCGCTGGAAGAACAGCGCAAGACCGTCCAGACCCGCACCGAAGCACTGCAGGCTGAGCGTAACGCGCGTTCCAAATCCATTGGTCAGGCCAAGCAGCGCGGCGAAGACATCGCGCCGCTGATGGCGGACGTCGAGCGCATGGCGGGCGAGCTGAGTGCCGGTAAAGTCGAGCTGGACGCGATCCAGACCGAGCTGGACTCGATCCTGCTGGGTATCCCCAACCTGCCGCACGAATCGGTACCGGTCGGCAAAGACGAAGACGACAACGTCGAAGTGCGCCGCTGGGGCACCCCGACGCAGTTCGATTTCGAAGTGAAAGACCACGTTGCACTGGGCGAGAAGTTCGGCTGGCTGGACTTTGAAACCGCGGCCAAGCTGTCCGGCGCGCGTTTCGCCCTGCTGCGCGGCCCGATCGCCCGTCTGCACCGCGCCCTGGCGCAGTTCATGATCAACCTGCACGTCAACGAGCATGGCTACGAAGAGGCCTACACGCCTTATCTGGTTCAGGCTCCGGCGCTGCAAGGCACCGGTCAACTGCCGAAGTTCGAGGAAGACCTGTTCAAGATCGCTCGCGAAGGCGAAGCCGATCTGTACCTGATTCCGACCGCCGAAGTGTCGTTGACCAACATCGTGGCCGGCGAAATCGTCGACTCGAAACTGCTGCCGATCAAGTTCGTCGCCCACACCCCGTGCTTCCGCAGCGAAGCCGGCGCGTCGGGTCGCGACACTCGCGGCATGATCCGTCAGCACCAGTTCGACAAAGTTGAAATGGTGCAGATCGTCGAGCCGTCGACGTCGATGGAAGCGCTGGAAGGCCTGACTGCCAACGCCGAAAAAGTCCTGCAGCTGCTGGGTCTGCCTTACCGCACTCTGGCGTTGTGCACCGGCGACATGGGCTTCAGCGCCGTCAAGACCTACGACCTCGAAGTGTGGATTCCGAGTCAGGACAAGTACCGCGAAATCTCGTCGTGCTCCAACTGCGGCGACTTCCAGGCCCGCCGCATGCAGGCGCGTTTCCGCAACCCGGAAACCGGCAAGCCTGAGCTGGTACACACTCTCAACGGTTCGGGTCTGGCGGTCGGTCGTACCCTGGTTGCCGTGCTGGAAAACTACCAGCAGGCCGACGGTTCGATCCGTGTGCCGGACGTACTGAAGCCGTACATGGGTGGCCTTGAGGTCATCGGCTAAATGAAATATCTGCCGCTGTTTCACAACCTGCGCGGCAGTCGTGTGTTGGTGGTCGGTGGGGGGGAAATTGCCTTGCGCAAATCCCGCCTGCTGGCCGATGCCGGTGCGCTGCTGCGGGTGGTCGCACCTGAAATCGAAGCGCAACTGCGCGAACTGGTCAGCGCCAGCGGTGGCGAATGTCTGCTGCGTGGTTACGTGGAAACGGATCTGGACGGTTGCGGGCTGATCATCGCCGCCACCGACGACGAAACGCTCAACGCTCAAGTCTCCAGCGATGCCCATCGGCGTTGCGTGCCGGTCAATGTGGTCGACGCGCCGCAGCTGTGCAGCGTGATCTTCCCGGCGATCGTCGATCGCTCGCCGCTGATCATCGCGGTGTCCAGCGGCGGCGATGCGCCGGTGCTGGCGCGGCTGATTCGGGCCAAGATCGAAACCTGGATTCCATCAACTTATGGCCAATTGGCCGGACTGGCCGCACGTTTCCGTAATCAGGTGAAAAACCTGTTTCCGGATGTGCAGCAACGTCGTGGTTTCTGGGAAGACGTGTTTCAGGGGCCGATTGCCGATCGGCAACTGGCCGGGCAGGGCAGCGAGGCCGAACGTCTGTTGCAGGCCAAGATCGATGGCGAAGCGCCCGTCACCACCGGTGAGGTGTATCTGGTGGGGGCCGGGCCGGGTGATCCGGATCTGCTGACCTTCCGCGCCTTGCGCCTGATGCAGCAAGCCGACGTGGTGCTGTACGACCGCTTGGTCGCTCCGGCGATTCTTGAGCTGTGCCGTCGCGATGCCGAGCGCGTCTATGTCGGCAAGCGTCGCTCTGATCACGCGGTGCCACAGGATCAGATCAACCAGCAATTGGTCGATCTGGCCAAGGCTGGCAAGCGCGTGGTGCGCTTGAAGGGCGGTGATCCGTTCATCTTCGGTCGCGGCGGTGAAGAGATCGAAGAACTGGCGGCCCACGGCATTCCGTTCCAGGTGGTGCCGGGTATCACGGCGGCCAGCGGTTGCGCGGCGTATGCCGGGATTCCGCTGACCCATCGCGATTACGCGCAGTCGGTACGCTTTGTCACCGGGCACCTGAAGGACGGTTCCACCGATCTGCCTTGGGCCGACCTCGTCGCCCCGGCGCAGACGCTGGTGTTCTATATGGGCCTGGTGGGCTTGCCGGTGATCTGCGAGCAACTGATCAAGCATGGTCGTTCGGCGGACACTCCGGCGGCGTTGATCCAGCAGGGCACTACGGTCAATCAGCGGGTCTTTACTGGCACGCTGGTCGATCTGCCACGCCTGGTGGCGGAGCATGAAGTGCATGCGCCGACCCTGGTGATCGTCGGTGAAGTGGTGCAGTTGCGCGAGAAACTGGCGTGGTTTGAAGGGGCTCAGGCGCAAGTCTGAAAACCGAGTTGCCCTCATTCGCGAGCAAGCCCGCTCCCACATTGGATCTGTGTCATGCACAAATCACCTGTGGGAGCGGGCTTGCTCGCGAAGAGGCCCTCAAAAACACCGAATCAATTAACCCCGCCGCCAAACTCCTTTCCCGCTCAGCCGCTCCCGATCATGAGCGATGGTGAAATCCTGCTTCGGCCCCTTGGGCACAATCCCCGTCGGATTAATGGTCTTGTGGCTACCGTAGTAGTGATTTTTGATGTGCTGAAAATCCACCGTCTCGCCAATCCCCGGCCACTGATACAGCTCACGCAGCCAGTTCGACAGGTTCGGATAATCAGCAATCCGCCGCAGATTGCACTTGAAGTGTCCGTGGTACACCGCATCGAAGCGAATCATCGTGGTGAACAGTCGCACATCGGCCTCGGTCAGGTATTCACCCGTCAGATAGCGATTGGCGCCCAGCACCCGTTCCAAGTGATCCAGCTCGGCAAACACCTCATCGAACGCCTCTTCATAAGCCTGTTGCGAGGTGGCGAACCCAGCGCGATACACGCCGTTGTTGACTGCGGGATAAATCCGTTCGTTCAGTGCATCGATCTCGCCGAGTAACGGCGCGGGGTAAAAGTCCAGCTCGTTACCGGTCAGGTCATCGAAGGCGCTGTTGAACATGCGGATGATTTCCGCCGATTCATTGCTGACGATGCGCTTGAGTTTTTTGTCCCACAGCACCGGTACGGTGACGCGGCCGGTGTAGTCGGGCGTGTCGGCTGTGTAGCGCTGGTGCATGAAATCGAAGTGATCGAGCTTGTCGCCAGTCGAGCCGTGGGCCTTGTCGAAGGTCCAGCCGTTTTCCAGCATCAGCCAACTGACCACGGAGACGTCGATCAGATTTTCCAGGCCTTTGAGCTTGCGCAGGATCAGCGTGCGGTGTGCCCAGGGGCAGGCGAGGGAAACGTAAAGGTGATAGCGCCCGGCTTCGGCGGCGAAACCGCCTTCACCGCTCGGCCCTGGCTGGCCGTCAGTGGTGACCCAGTGACGGCGCTGCGCCTGTTCGCGCTGGAACGCGCCGTCCTTGCTGCTTTCGTACCACTTGTCCTGCCAGTGGCCGTCGACGAGTAAACCCATGATCAAGACTCCTGAATCCAATAAGCGTTGGAGCCGAGTCTATTCCGATGAGTTCGAACAAAAAGCGCAAAGATCGGGCGTCGATGATCGGTTAAATCGATTTGTTACGCGCAGCCCAGTATTGCTCGGCGGTTTCGAACGCTTGCTCGCGACTTTGACCGAGACCGCGCAGGGCCAAGGCCATGGTCGAGATCAGCGCCATCTGCGGATAGCTGTCGACCACCTCGCCGCGCCAAACCGCTTTCAAATGCTCGACATCCAGCGAGGCCGGTTTGACGTGGCGCTGGCTCGACAGTTGCGGCCATTCCTCGTCCCAGCTCTCGCCGCCTGTGGTGCCATAGAGGTGGCTGTCGGCATCCGGGTTGATCTCGATTTCGCCGCCATCGCCCTTGACCACGATCGCCGTGTCGCCGAGCAGACCGCTGGCCTCGCGATGCACCGCTTGATAGCCCGGGTGGAAAATGCTTTGCAGGCCACAACGCGCGTGCAGCGGATTGAGAATCCGTGCCAGCGAATGGATCGGCGAACGCAGGCCCATGGTGTTGCGCAGGTCGATCATCTTCTGCAACTGCGGCGCCCAGTCCATCAGCGGCATGAACGCCAGACCACCGTTGTCCAGCGAGCTGCCGACCTGTTGCCAGGTGCGGCACAGCGGAATGTTCAACTCGCCAAGCAGTTGTTCGGTGTACAGACGCCCGGCGGTATGCGCGCCGCCGCCGTGCATGAAGATCCGCACGCCGTTTTGCGCCAGGCACTTGGCCGACAGCAGGTACCACGGCAGATGGCGTTTCTTGCCGGCGTAGGTCGGCCAGTCCAGATCGACGTTCAGCGTTGGTGCTGACAGGCGCTCGCGCAGGGCTTCGGTGAAACCGGCCATTTCCTCGGCGCTTTCTTCCTTGTGCCGCAGCAGCATCAGAAAGGCGCCGAGCTGGGTGTCTTCGACTTTGTCGTCGAGCACCATGCCCATGGCTTCCCGTGCTTCCTCGCGGGTCAGGTCGCGGGCACCGCGCTTGCCCTTGCCGAGGATCCGCACGAATGGTGCGAACGGGTGTTCGGCGGGCGTTTCGAGGGTCAGCGCTGGAAAGTCGGTCATAAGCAATTCGTCGGTTTGGGCAGGCCCGCCAGTTTCGCGGCGAGTTTGGCAGGGGTGCCTTTGAACAATCGGTTCAGGTGCAGGCTGTTGCCTTTGTCCGGGCCGAGTTTGAGTGCGGTGTACTTGATCAGCGGGCGGGTGGCCGGCGACAGCTGGAATTCTGCGTAGAAGCTGCGCAGCAGTTCGAGGACTTCCCAGTGTTCCGCAGTCAGTTCGATGTCTTCAGCGGCGGCGAGGGCGCTGGCGACGTCATGGGACCAGTCGTCGAGGTCGACCAGAAAGCCGTCCTTGTCCAGTTCGATGGCGCGGGCGCCGACAGTCATGGAATTCATAGCCAGCTGTTGACCTTGTCGTGGTGGATCGACAGTTCGACGAAGGCCGGGTAATCGATGGCCTCGGCCCAGTCGGGAGCAACGATGGCACGGGCCTGCAGGTCTTCGGCGAGGGCGAACAGCTTGACCCGGCGCTCGTTCAGCGTGTTGAACGGCGCGGTGCCAGATTGCAGGGCGTAAACGGCATCGCCGGATAACAGCAAGGCGTCGGCAGCGCCGATCACGCGCAGGCAACTGCTCAGGCGATCGTCGCCGAACGGGGAATGAGACAACACATGCAAAGTCGACATCAGAGGGTGATCACCTGGTCGTAGCGGTCAATGAGGGCGGTGATTTCGCTGGCACCGAGCGGCTGCGCTTCGTCCAGCGACAGACTGCTCAGGCCACGATGGCTGGCGCTGTCGGCGCAGTAGAACAGTTCTTCGACGCCGAACATCGGCAGCGCCTGCAGGTTGGCGCTGAGGTCTTTCTGTTGCAGGGCCTTGGCGTTCTGTCCAGCGGCCAGTTGCAGCACGCCGTCGTCGAGAAACAGCAGGCCGATCGGCAGATCGAACGCGCCGCCGGCCAGCACGATGTCCAGCGCTTCGCGGGCGCCGGGGCCGGACCACGGCGACTGGCGGCTGATGATCAACAGCGATTTGGCCATCTCACGCGCCTCCGAAACAGATCAGTCGATCGGCGTCCTGCACCGCATCGTGCAACTGGCCGAGGCCGGACAATTCCCACGGCGCGCTGACCGCGACGGCATCACGCTGGTAGCGTTTGGCTTCTTCGTCATTCAGCACACCACGGCGCAGGGCGGCGGCGATGCACACCACGCCGTCCAGTTGCTGCTCGCTGATGAACGCGCGCCACTGTTTGGGCAGGTCCAGTTCGTCCTGCGGGGTGACCACCGCGTCCGAGGCGTTGTAGACGCCGTCCTGATAGAAAAACAGCCGGACAATCTCATGCCCGCCGGCCAGCGCAGCCTGCGCAAACAGCAGGGCACGGCGCGAGGAGGGCGCATGGGCGGCGGAAAACAGCGCGATGGCGAACTTCATGACGGACTCGATCAGCAAAACTGCGGCCATGATAAAGCTTTATGACGGCATCCGCGAAACCGAAGTCAGGCGCATGCCCTCTGTGGGAGCGGGCTTGCTCGCGAAGGCGTTGGGTCATTCAAAACATCTTTGACTGATGCACCGCTTTCGCGAGCAAGCCCGCTCCCACAGGATCGTATTTCAGCGGGGCATATAGCCCAGTTGCCAACGCCGCGGAATGCTCAGGGACAGCACGCCCAGCACAGCAGCCAGCAAGCCGCTGGCGAACAATGCCCGAAGCCCGAAATGCTGTTCCAGCACCGCGCCGAGAATCGCGCCGATGAACATCCCGCTCCATGGCACCAGTTGCACCCGCCAGCCGTTACGGCGTTCGCCGAGCATCCAGCGCCCCAGTCCACGGCCGAACCGCGACAACGCTCCGGTCACGTAGGTCAGGCCGACCGGCAGACCGTTCACTTCCTCGACCGCCGCGTTGAGCATGCCCATCGCGATGATCGCCGCGAGCAGCGCCGGCAGTTGCGTGTCATACGGCCAGGCAGCCGCCAGACAGAGCAAGGTGGCGATGCACAGCAACAAGGGCAATGTGCGCCGACCACCGAGGCGCCCGATCACGATCCCCAAGGCATTACCGATCACGAAGGTGACGACGAGGATGATCAGGCGCAGCGTCAGTCCGAGGTCGCCGTCACTGATCGCCACCGCCAGCCGCGTGGTGTTGCCGCTCATGAACGAAACGAAATCGCCGCTGGCCATGAAGCCGATCGCGTCGGTCATGCCCGCCAGCACCGACAGACTGGCCACCAGTGCCAGACCGATACGGCCACGCCACTTCTGCCGGTGCAGATGTCCGGACGTGGCGCGGTGAGTCGAGGTCGAAGGCAGCATCGGCGGCGATATCCTTGAGCGGCGGTTACGGTTCTAACCCATACAGGTCGCAATAATCCGGCCAGCTCATGTGCGCCATTTCCGCCACCTCGCGGTGCACCTCCATGCGCTGGGCCTGATAGTCCTCGGGCGTTGCTGCCGTCAGGAGCAAGGTCAGTTCCCAGGCGAACAGGCCTTGATACTCCGCCTCGGCCTCGAAGGCTTCGTGCAGGCGTTCTTCACGATATTGCGCCGGGGTTTCGCCCTTGGCCTGGGCCAGCAGCGGATTGAGATGATCGAGGGTTTCGCGCAGGTCGGGGCGCGCGTCGAGAAACAGTTTCA
Source organism: Pseudomonas sp. 13B_3.2_Bac1 (assembly GCF_025466205.1). Taxonomy (NCBI): domain Bacteria; kingdom Pseudomonadati; phylum Pseudomonadota; class Gammaproteobacteria; order Pseudomonadales; family Pseudomonadaceae; genus Pseudomonas; species Pseudomonas sp. 13B_3.2_Bac1. The sequence goes on along the minus strand of NZ_JANLOG010000043.1, from coordinate 7,524 downwards.
GGGCTTGTTCATGTCGCTGGTCGGTGGGCGCCATGTGTGTTCCTTGTGAGGCTGATGACCTTAGGGTGCCGGAGCGGCCGATGCGTGTCGCGCTATAAATGCAGTAAAGCAGAACGATTTTGCCTGTTGCGGTGATACAGTCCGCTTTTTTCTGAATGAGCGAATGCAATGCGAATTCTGATGGTAGCGCTGGCCGCGACCGTGCTGGCTGGCTGCGCGGGTTCGGTGATGGATGATTCTCGCACCAAAGCCCCTTACAAGGTTCTGACCTCGGACAAGCCCGAGCAAGTCGTGGCCCAGTGCGTGCAATTCGCCTGGCAGGACGAAGCGGTGTTTGGCGTGGATGCGGGGGCCTATCTGCAACCGGGCAAGAAGGGTGGCTCGACGGTGTATACGCGTTCGGCGGAGTCGTTTGTCGACGTGACCAGCGATGCGTCGGGGACCGTGCTCAATTATTACGTGCAGAAGGATGACTTTGTCGCCAAGCGCCGGTTGGCGGGGTTGGCGACCTGCCTCTGATCTTGCGTTGAGGCGGCTGCCGCCATCGCGAGCAGGCTCACTCCCACTTTTGAAATGCATTCCATTGTGGGAGCGAGCCTGCTCGCGAAGGGCCCTTGAGGTTCAACCCTTCAAACGCTTCTGGAAGTAATGCCTGCTATGCCCCGGCGGGTAGTCCACGATCTCGCCAAACTGGCTGAATCCCAACTTCTTGTAAAACTCCGGCGCCTGAAAATCGAAGGTGTCCAGCCAGATGCCCAGGCAGTTCTTCTCTCGGGCCAGATTTTCCGCCATGGCCATCAGTTCCGAGCCGATGCGTTGTCCGCGGCCCTGTTCCGGGACGCACAGCAACTCAATGTACATCCAGGTAAAAATCACCCGGCCATACAAACCGCCGAGAATCGCGTCGTGTTCATCGCGCACCAGCAGGGCGAAGGGTTCTGACACGGAACCACCGGTCTGGGCGTCGTTATACGCAATCAAAGGCTCGAGAATGGCCTTGCGTTGTTCTTCCGTGGGGTTCTGCGACAGCTCGATTCGTAACGTCATGCGCAACTTCCTTGTGAGGTGAATCCGCAGCCTATCCTGCCGGGGGGGCGTCCTCCAAGTCCTTCCTCAAGCCTTTGGAACCGTCGCTGAGACGTCGGGGTCTAGGTTTTACAGCGTCATTTCCGAACGCGACTGATGAGGATCACCCCATGAATATTTTCGAAGCCCTTCGCGAAAGCCATGACCGCCAGCGCAGCTACGCCAAAGCCCTGGTCGAAACCAGCGGTGATACTCCGGAGCGGGTTGAGGCCTACAAACAGCTCAAGGCTGAACTGCAGGCCCATGAAACCGCCGAAGAACGCCACTTCTACATCCCGCTGATGGAATTCGACAACGGTGTCGACCTCAGTCGCCATGCCATCTCCGAGCACCATGAAATGGACGAGATGATGGAAGAGCTGGACGAGACCGAGATGTCCAGTCCGGCGTGGCTGGCGACCGCCAAGAAACTCTCGGACAAGGTTCATCACCATCTCAAGGAAGAGGAACAGAAGTTCTTCCAGATGGCAGGCAAATTGCTTGACGACAAGCAAAAAGAACAGCTCGCCGGGCAGTACGAAAAGGAATACCAGGCACAACTGGAGTGAGTGGTGAATGCGGGTTTTTGCTGTGTCGGCGTGTAGGCCTTTAGCCATGCGTCAGGTGGGTGTTGTCGCAATTGACTGGATATCCATCCAGTATTTTCGGTGTTTTCAATGCGGGCGGTCGATTGCCTGCGACAAAACCGCCGATGGACAAAAAAACCACCTCCGTTAGCTTGAAGGCCTCTCCTCGGACAGGAGAGTTCTTAAATCAACGGAGTGAAAAACATGAATCAACCACAAGCTCAAACCCAACTGCGACACGGTCGCGTCACCTCTCCAGCCAGCCGCGGTGCGGTAGCCATCGAGCAAGGATTGCTCGGTGCCTGGCAGGTCAACGAAATGGAAGGCGGCAAGAACTTCCCGGCGCTCGTGGCAGGGCCTTTTCCTGCTCCCTATGGCAGCGACAGTGACAGCGTCACACCGCCCGCCGATGGTTACATTCTCAGCGGCGGCAAGACCGATGCCCGTGACTGCGTAAACTTCACCGACGAGGAAATGAGCAAGAAGCTCAACCGTCCGTTCAACTGGCCGCTGCTCAGCGTTACCCCGGGCCAGACGCTGGAAGTGAAGTGGGAATACACCGCGCCGCACACCACCCGTGGCTATCGCTGGATGATCACCAAGGATGGCTGGGATCCGAAACAGCGTATTTCCCGTGCACAGCTCGAGGCGCAGCCTTTCGCCGAAGACTTCTACACTCAAGTGCCGTATTACAGCTATCCGGGGGAATTGAAGGCCAAGGTCAATCATTCGGTGAAATTGCCGGCCAATAAAAAGGGTCGTCACGTCATCGTATTGATGTGGATCGTCGCCAACACCGGCAACGCGTTCTATCAGGCGTTCGACGTCGACTTCAAATAACGGCGTTACGCTCAACCCACAGGTTCTGAAGGATTAGAACATGTCAAATATCGACTTCACGCTAGTGCAAAACCAGGCGGCCGACGCGGCCTCGCTGATGCCGAGCATCGCCGGCAAAAAAATACTCATGGGCTTCTGGCACAACTGGCCAGCGGGTCCGAGTGACGGCTATCGCCAGGGCCGATTCGCCGAGATCGCTCTGGAAGCCGTGCCCAAGGAGTACAACGTGATCGCGGTGGCGTTCATGAAGGGCAGCGGAATTCCGACTTTCAAGCCGTACAACGTCTCCGATGCCGAGTTCCGGCGTCAGGTCGGCGTACTCAACAGCCAGGGGCGGGCGGTGCTGCTGTCCCTGGGGGGCGCCGATGCACACATCGAGTTGCGCAGCGGGCAGGAACAACCGCTGGCCAATGAAATCATCCGTCTGGTGGAAACCTACGGCTTCGATGGGTTAGACATCGATCTTGAACAGAGCGCGATTGATTTCGCTGCCAACAAGACCGTGCTGCCAGCCGCGCTGAAACTGGTCAAGGATCACTACGCAGGCCAGGGCAAGCACTTCATCATCAGCATGGCCCCGGAGTTTCCGTACCTGACCACCAACGGCAAATACGTTGGTTACCTGCAGGCACTCGAAGGCTATTACGACTTCATCGCCCCGCAGTTCTACAACCAGGGCGGCGACGGAGTCTGGGTGCCGGAAGCCAATAACGGCAATGGCGCGTGGATCGCGCAGAACAACGATGCGCTGAAAGAGGACTTCCTCTATTACCTGACCGAAAGTCTGGTGACCGGAACCCGCGGTTTCACCAAAATCCCGGCGGACAAATTCGTCATCGGCCTGCCGGCCAACGTCGATGCGGCCGCCACCGGTTATGTGATCGACAGCACCGCAGTGGGCAATGCGCTCAAGCGTCTGGCGATCAAAGGACTGCCGATCAAAGGGCTGATGACCTGGTCGGTGAACTGGGATAACGGTGTCAGCAAGGATCGCGTGCCGTATAACTGGGAGTTCAGCCGGCGTTATGGGCCGCTGATTCACGGCGTCCGCACAGCAGTGCAGGAAACGGATGAAGCGTTATCGCGTCTCGCCCGTTAATCGTAAATAAAGAAGCCCGGTAGCGCTGCCGGGCTTTTTTTGTGGGCGCGATTAATCGACTATGGACGTTTTCCGATGGCACAAGGATCTGGCGTCATGATCAAGACAGCCGAGCGGGTCAACATTGTCGACACCGAGGTGTTGTCCCACGACTGGTACCTGTTGCAGAAAATCACCTTTGACTATCTGCGCAATAACGGCGACTGGCAGCGGCAGACGCGCGAGGTTTACGACCGTGGCAATGGTGCGGCGATCCTGTTGTTCAACCGCGCACAGCGTACCGTGGTGCTGACCCGCCAATTCCGTTTGCCGGTGTTCGTCAACGGCCACGACGGCTTGTTGATCGAAGTGGCAGCGGGGCTGCTGGAAGGTGCTGCGCCGGAACAGCGGATTCGCGATGAGGCCGAAGAGGAAACCGGCTACCGCGTGCATGACGTGAAGAAGGTATTCGAGGCTTACATGAGCCCTGGCTCGGTGACCGAAAAGCTGCACTTCTTTATTGCCGAGTACGATGCGAAGTCGAAGGTCAGCGAGGGTGGCGGACTGGAAGAGGAAACCGAAGAACTGGAAGTGCTCGAGTGGGGTTTCGACGAAGCACTGGCGGCGTTCCAACGCGGCGAAATCTGCGACGCCAAGACCATCATGCTGCTGCAGTATGCGGCGATGAATAATCTGTTCAACACCTGATTCAGCGCCAATCCATTGTGGCGAGGGAGCTTGCTCCCGCTGGGCTGCGCAGCGGTCCCAGGTTTTTGCCAGGGCTGCGCACCGGAGCGGGAGCAAGCTCCCTCGCCACACAATGGCATTTACAGGTTAAAACAGGTCGCCTGTTCTACCGACATCAGACCAGTCACCTCCCTCCAGCGTCAGCAATCTTTCCTTGGCCTCAAGCCCACCCGCAAACCCGGTCAACTTCCCCGACGCGCCAATCACCCGATGACACGGGGCCACGATCGAAATCGGATTGCGCCCATTCGCCGCTCCCACCGCGCGCACGGCGCTTGGGTTACCGATCTGCTCGGCGATCTGGCTGTAGGTGCGGGTTTCGCCAAATGGAATCGTCAGCAGCGCCGCCCAGACCTTTTTCTGAAAATCGGTGCCGACAAAATCCAGTTCCAGGTCGAAGCGATCACGCTTGCCGGCAAAATATTCTTCAAGCTGCTGTGCGGTTCGCTGCAGCAGCGGATTGTCCGGCGCTTCGCTCATCGGACCGAGGCGCACCCGGCCCGGTTTGTCGTTTTCCCAGAGGATGGCCGCCAGTCGTGAGCCGTTCGCAACCAGCTTCAATTCGCCGACCGGTGAGGGCAGGGTGATGAACGTGTAGGGCATGGGCAAAACTCCGGGTCGGCGCGGCAACGGCAACCAGCATACTGCCTGATCGGGGAGGCGCAAATCGCAATAGCGACCATACTGCTTGGTGCTTTTGCAGCGTTCCCTTCTGCTCTGCACAGAACCCAAAAACAAAAAAGAGATCGACTCATGAAGTACGAACCTTTGGCCAAAACGCTGATTGCGACTTCACTGGCACTGAGCTGCCTCATGGCCCACGCCGCCTCCGTGGCACCGGTTGCCGCCGAGAACGGCATGGTGGTCACCGCCCAGCACCTGGCCTCCCATGTCGGCGTCGATGTGTTGAAAAACGGCGGTAACGCGGTGGATGCGGCGGTTGCTGTGGGCTATGCACTGGCGGTGGTATATCCCGCGGCAGGCAACCTCGGCGGTGGAGGTTTCATGACCATTCAACTGGCGGACGGGCGCAAGACCTTCCTCGACTTCCGCGAAAAAGCCCCACTGGCGGCGACGGCCAACATGTATCTGGACAAGGACGGCAACGTCGTTCCCGACCTGAGCACCCGTGGTCACCTCGCCGTGGCGGTGCCGGGCACGGTGTCGGGCATGGAGCTGGCGCTGAGCAAGTACGGCACCAAACCGCGCAAGGAAATGATCGCCCCGGCGATCAAACTGGCTGAAGACGGCTTCGAGCTGGAGCAGGGCGACGTTGATCTGCTGGACTACGCCACCGATGTGTTCAAAAAGGACATGCGTGATTCCGGGTCGATCTTCCTGCACAACGGCGAGCCGATGCAGGTCGGGCAGAAACTGGTGCAGAAGGATCTGGCGAAAACCCTGCGCACCATTTCCGAAAAAGGTGCTGACGGCTTCTATAAGGGCTGGGTGGCCGACGCCATCGTCACGTCCAGTCAGGCCAACAAGGGCATCATCACCCAGGCCGACCTCGACAAGTACAAGACCCGCGAACTGGCGCCGGTTGAGTGCGATTACCGTGGTTACCACGTGGTCTCGGCGCCACCACCAAGCTCCGGCGGCGTGGTGATCTGCGAGATCATGAACATTCTTGAAGGCTATCCGATGAAGGATCTGGGCTTCCATTCGGCCCAGGGCATGCACTACCAGATCGAAGCGATGCGTCACGCCTATGTCGATCGCAACAGCTATCTGGGTGACCCGGATTTTGTGAAGAATCCGATCGAGCATCTGCTGGACAAGAACTACGCGACCAAACTGCGCAACGCGATCCAGCCGCAGAAGGCCGGGATCTCCGCCGAACTGAAACCCGGCGTCGCGCCGCATGAAGGCAACAACACCACGCACTATTCGATCGTCGACAAGTGGGGCAACGCGGTGTCGGTGACTTACACCCTCAACGACTGGTTCGGCGCTGGGGTGATGGCGAGCAAGACCGGGGTGATCCTCAACGACGAAATGGACGACTTCACCTCCAAGGTCGGCGTGCCGAACATGTACGGTCTGGTGCAGGGCGAGGCCAATGCCATCGCTCCGGGCAAAACCCCGCTGTCGTCGATGAGCCCGACCATCGTCACCAAGGACGGCAAAGTGGTGATGGTGGTCGGCACGCCGGGTGGCAGCCGCATCATCACCGCGACCTTGCTGACCATGCTCAACGTCATCGACTACGGCATGGGGCTGCAGGAAGCGGTCGACGCGCCGCGCTTCCACCAGCAATGGATGCCCGAGCAGACCAACCTCGAAGACTACGCCGCCAGTCCCGACACGAAGAAAATCCTCGAAAGCTGGGGCCACAAATTTGCCGGCCCACAGGATGCCAACCACATCGCCGCGATCCTGGTAGGTGCGCCGTCGCTGGGCGGTAAACCGGTGGGCAACAACCGTTTCTACGGGGCCAACGATCCACGGCGTAATACCGGGTTGTCACTGGGTTACTGAGTGGCGTAAAAAGGGGGCGGATTCAGGTCCGCCCCTGTTTCGAGGATCGATCAAGGAAGACCCATCATGCCTACTGCATTGCTGATCATCGACGTCCAACAGGCGCTCTGCTCGGGCCAATACCAGTGCTTCGACATCCACCGCGTGATCGACACCATCAACCAGCTCAGCACCCGCGCGCGAAAGGCTGGCGTGCCGGTGGTGCTGATTCAGCATGAAGAAGAGGACAGTCCGCTGGCCCACGGTGCCGAAGGCTGGCAACTGGCCGAAGGCCTGCTGACTGAAGCAAAAGATCTACGCTTACGCAAAACCACCCCGGATTCGTTCTACCAGACCGACCTGGGCAAACTGCTGCCCAGCGAAGACTTCGAACGCCTGATCATCTGCGGCCTGCAGACCGACTACTGCGTCAACGCCACCGTGCGCAAGGCGCATGAACTGGGCTACGACGTGGTGCTTGCCGCGGACGCCCATTCCACCCTCGACAACGGCAACATGAGCGCCGAAGACATCATCGCTGAACACAACAAGGACTTGGCGCACCTGACCGGTGCCACCGGCCGCATCGATGTCAAACCTGCAGCCGAGATCATTCTCTAAACCAGCGAATACCCCTGTGGGAGCGGGCTTGCTCGCGAAAGCGGTGGGCCTGTGACGCATGTGTGGGCTGATCCGACGCCTTCGCGGGGCAGCCCCCCCCCCCAATTATTTATTTTGTTTACAGCT
>NZ_JANLOG010000111.1:0-32323 GCF_025466205.1 Pseudomonas sp. 13B_3.2_Bac1 | reverse complement strand
GACCACCCCCCCCCCCAAGGGTGTAACCCATTCAAATGTGGGGGGGGGGGCAGCCCCGCCAAGGGGCCGCAACAGACACCCTAAATCACCCCTCATCGAAACCATCGATGCGCCTCAACTCATCAGGAGTTTCCATGACCACTCAAATCCCTGAACCGGATCTCAACTACCTGCAAAAAGTCCTGCTGGAAATGCTCGCCATTCCCAGCCCTACCGGGTTCACCGACACCATCGTGCGTTACGTCGCCGAGCGTCTGGAAGAAATTGGCATCCCTTTCGAGATGACCCGTCGCGGCACGATCCGCGCCACGCTCAAGGGCAAGAAAAACAGCCCCGACCGCGCTGTCTCCGCGCACCTCGATACCATCGGCGCCGCCGTGCGTGCGGTGAAAGACAACGGCCGTCTGACCCTGGCCCCGGTCGGTTGCTGGTCGAGCCGGTTTGCCGAGGGCAGCCGGGTCAGCCTGTTCACCGACAACGGCGTGATTCGTGGCAGCGTGCTGCCGCTGATGGCGTCCGGGCACGCGTTCAATACCGCGGTGGACGAGATGCCGATCAGTTGGGATCACGTCGAACTGCGTCTGGATGCCTACTGCGCGACCAAGGCCGATTGCGAATCGCTGGGCATCAGCGTCGGCGACGTGGTGGCGTTCGACCCGCTGCCGGAGTTCACCGAGAGCGGCCATATCAGCGCCCGTCACCTCGATGACAAGGCTGGCGTTGCCGCGCTGCTGGCCTCGCTCAAGGCCATCGTCGACAGCGGTCAGGAGTTGATGATCGACTGTCACCCGCTGTTCACCATCACCGAGGAAACCGGCAGTGGCGCGGCGGCGGCATTGCCGTGGGATGTCAGCGAATTCGTCGGTATCGACATCGCGCCGGTTGCGCCAGGCCAGCATTCCAGCGAACACGCGGTGAGCGTGGCGATGCAGGATTCCGGCGGGCCTTATGACTATCACCTGTCGCGGCATTTGCTGCGTCTGGCCAGCGAAAACGAACTGCCGGTAAGGCGCGACCTGTTCCGCTATTACTTCAGCGATGCGCATTCGGCGGTGACTGCCGGGCACGATATCCGCACCGCCCTGCTCGCCTTTGGCTGCGACGCGACCCATGGTTATGAACGTACGCACCTCGACAGTCTGGCGGCGCTCAGTCGTTTGCTTGGGGCGTACATTCTGAGTCCGCCGGTATTCGCCAGCGATGCGGCGCCGGCCAATGCTTCGCTGGATCGCTTCAGTCATCAGATCGAGCATGAGACGCAGATGGAGAGCGATACGCGGGTGCCGTCGGTGGACAGTCTGGTGGGGCAGCGCTCGGACAGCTGAATCCTTGTTGGCAGACCAAGCACCTTCGCGAGCAGGCTCGCTCCCACAGGGGACACGCATTCCAAATGTGGGAGCGAGCTTGCTCGCGAATTGGCACGCCACGAAAACTGGCGGGGATAACGTAATCGCCGTAGCATCCCGCCATTGATTTAGCCGAGGTGCCCATGCTGATTCCCTACGACGCTCTTGAAGTCGACACCCTCACCCGCCTGATCGAGGATTTCGTCACTCGCGACGGTACCGACAACGGTGATGACACCCCATTGGAAACCCGTGTACTGCGCGTCCGCCAGGCACTGACCAAAGGCCAGGCGCTGATTGTTTTCGACCCGGAAAGCGAGCAATGCCAGTTGATGCTCAAGCACGATGTGCCCAAGCATCTGTCCGACTGAAAACCTCAGCGAGCCTTTTCGCTGATCTGTTTGCGCTGGATCCGCTCGTAAACTTCAGAGCGGTGCACATTGACCTTCTGCGGCGCCTCGACGCCGAAGCGCACGCTGGATCCGTTGACTGACAATACGCGCACGGAAATATCGTCACCGATGGAAATCAACTCGCCCACAACACGGCTGAGTACAAGCATGGAGTTCGTCCTTCAGGGTTAGCCAGCCCTGAAGATGCGCGGCGGACGGGCGCTCTACAATGGGTCGCGAGCAATTCAGTCTTGCCCTACACCGTGAGTCGCTGCGCCCTTCAGACGTTTCCTGCAAATGGCTAAACAGTCTCGCCTCAAGCGGCGGAAAATCGCGGCCCGAACAGAATCACACTGGCACCGATCACACATAACGCCACGCCGATCCAGTCCGAACCCAGCGGGCGCACGCGCTCGACCACCGCCAGCCAGCCGATCGACGCGACGATGTAGATTCCGCCATACGCGGCATAGGCGCGCCCGGCGTAAGCCGCTTCGACCCGGGTCAACAACAGCGCGAACAGGGTCAGGCTGAGCAGTGCCGGGATCACCCACAAGGCACTTTTGCCCTGACGCAGCCACATGAAAAAGGCGAAACAACCGGCGATTTCAAACAGCGCCGCGAGGAAGAACCACAGGTAATTGAGCATTGATGCGTCTCGACAGGGTGACCAATGCGGCCACCCTAACGACGCGATACCCGCCGGGCAAGTTCAACCGTTGGTTTGTTTGGCCTTGGCGCGCATTTTATCGGCCATGGTGGTCATTTCGTTGTAGATCAGTTGCGGGTTCTTCTGCTTGATCGCCCAGGCCATGCGCCCTTGCTCGTGCGGCAGAATCATGAACTCGCCCGCGGATACTTGCTGATAGATATAGTCAGCGATGTCAGCAGCAGTGATCGGCGAACTTTCCAGCAACTTGCCGACCTGGGCTTTCATCGCCGGCGTCGGGCCACGGAACGAATCGAGCAAGTTGGTCTGGAAGAACGACGGGCAAACCACATGCACGCTGACTTCCTGCTGCGCCAGTTCGATCAGCAAACTTTCCGACAACGCCACCACACCGGCCTTGGCCACGTTGTAGTTGCTCATCGCCGGGCCTTGCATCAAGGCCGCCATCGAGGCGATGTTGATGATCTTGCCTTTGCTCTGTTCCAGCAGCGGCAGGAACGCCTTGCAGCCCTTGACCACGCCCATCAGGTTGATCGCGATCTGCCAGTCCCAATCCTCTAGAGACAGCTCGCTGAAAAATCCGCCTGACGCCACACCAGCATTGTTGACGATGACATCGATGCCTCCCAGCTTCACTTCACAGGCTTGGGCAAACGCGGTGAGCTGGCTGTAATCACGCACATCGCAACGCTGGATGAAACCGTCGCCACCGGCCTCACGCACCCGTTTCAGGGTTTCCAGCAGGCCGGGCTCGCTGACATCCGACAAAGCCAACTGCCAGCCTTCACGCGCCCAGCGCAGCGCGATTTCGCGACCCAAACCTGAGCCCGCACCCGTGATCATCATGCGATTTTGCATAGCAGACAGCCTTGTTGTTCCGTAGGAGATGCGCGGAGTGTAGCGAAGGAACACTGGCCACCCACGCTCCATCAGATTGCTGAATACAGGATCAAAAGATCGCAGCCTTCGGCAGCTCCTGCACCGGTTCCCTGTAGGAGCTGCCGAAGGCTGCGATCTTTTGATCTCGCGCTTTAAAGGAAATAAACGAGTAATCCAAATACATTAAAAAAACATTGAATTTTCTTTCATTCGCACCAGTCGGAATTTGTAAGCCGTCTGGAATTAGTTAGCCTCCAGTCGCCCTTGAACACCAAGTCTTCTCGAACGCTATAAACAAGGAAATCGACATGGGCACAATTCTTATCATTATCCTGATCCTGTTGCTGATCGGTGGTTTGCCGGTCTTCCCGCACTCCAGAAGTTGGGGTTATGGTCCTTCGGGCATTATCGGCGTGGTGTTGGTGGTGCTGTTGGTCTTGCTGTTACTTGGCAGGATATAAAACCCCAAGACAAAAAAAGAGGCCCTCAGGGGCCTCTTTTTTATGCAGCAGTTTTATCAGTCAGGCTTGCCGTTGACGACACCGGCAGTGTTGTCCATCAGACTCTTGGTCGCTGTTTGCAGGAACGCTTCAAGCTTGAGCTTCAGTTCGGCGGTACGCGGTGCGTCCGGAATGATCTCGGCAGAAGGGTTCGCGCCCAGTTGGTACTGGTAGATCTTCGGCGCCATTTCCTTCTCTTTCGGCAGCACCAGGATCTGGTCGGCGGTGACGATGGCCGTGGTCTGCTCGCTGCCCGACGGTTTGATCACACCGAAACCGGTGTCGCCGGCCGGCAGGTTCAGCAGGTCGCGGCCCCAGCACTGATGACGCACTTCGCCACCCAGACGACCCATGATGGTCGGCACGATGTCGATCTGGGTGCCCACGGTGTGGTCGCGGGTGCCGAACTTCTCCTGGATGCCCGGAGCAATCATCAGCATCGGCACGTTGAAGCGGCCCAGGTCCATTTCGGTGATCTGGCGCTCGTTACCGAAACCGTGGTCGCCGACGATCACGAACAGGGTTTCCTTGAAGTACGGCTCTTTACGCGCCTTCTCGAAGAACTGACCCAGTGCCCAGTCGGCGTAACGCATGGCGGTCAGGTGTTCGTTGAGGCTGCCACGATCGGTCACGCGCTCCACCGGCAATGGCGTCGGCAAGGCGTACGGCGTGTGGTTGGACAGGGTTTGCAGCAGCGCGTAGAACGGCTTGCCGTTTTCCCGTGCCTTCAGCTCCTGCAGACCACGGTCGAACATGTCCTGGTCGGACACGCCCCAGGTCGGATCGGAGAACACCGGATTGACGAAGTCGTTACGGCCAACGAAGTTGGTCATGCCCTGGTTGCTGAAGAAGCCCGACTGGTTGTCCCAGGCGAAGTCACCGTTGTAGACGTAGACGTCGTCATACTTGCGCGCGCTGAGCAACTGCGGCAGGCCGGACAGCTTGTGGCTGCCTTCCGGGGTCTGCATCAGGTATTCGAAGCCCGGCAGGTTCGGGAAGCACGCCATCGTGGCGAACATGCCCTGGTGGGTGTGGGTGCCGTTGGAGAAGAAACGGTCGAACAGCAGGCCTTCCTTCGACAGTTTGTCGAGGTACGGCGTGATGTTGCCCGGTGCGCCCAGGGCGCCCACCGAGTGACCGGCCATGCTTTCCATGAGGATCACGACGACGTTCTTGATCGGCAGGGTCTTGTCGGCCGGTGGCGTGTAGTCACGACGCACAGCAGCGATGTCGGCATCGACCAGTTTGTCGTCCGGCATCACCAGCATCTCGCGCACCACTTTCTGCGCCTGTTCCTGCGGCAGCGTGGCTTTCCAGATGTTGTCGCGATCCTCGCCCATGCGGTCCTTGGCGGCGGCGATCAGCGACAGCGTGCCGTTGAGACCCAACTGGTTGGCGAAGTTCGATTCGGTGGTGTAGACGTCACCCCAGCGCAACGGCGGGCCCTGACGCAGGGTGCCACGGGCAGCGACGACGCAGATCAGCAGGCAGACCACGAATACCGCGAGACGCGTGTACCACGGCGCCACCTGACGGGTACCGACGTTGCCGCCGCTGAACGGGCCACGTGGACGGGTCGCACGGTCGGCGCCCTTGAAGGCCAGGGTCAGGATCACGGTGCCGATGACCCACGCCAGCAGGTAACGCACCACCGGGAAACCGTACCAGAGCATGCTCATCACGGTTTTCGGGTCTTCTTTCACGTACTGGAACACCAGGCCGTTGAGGCGCTGGTGGAACTCACGGTAGAAGTCCATCTCCATCAGGCCGAGGAACAGCGCGATGCTCGAGGCGACGGTCAGCCACAGACGGAAAAAGCCGCGCGCGGCCATCGCCCGGGCACTGAACAGTGCCAGCACCAGCGGAACGCAGATGTAGACCACAAGGCGCAGGTCGAAACGCAGGCCGTTGGCAAAAGCTTCGAGGAAGGTCGAAGCCGGGGTATCGAGGATCATCTCGCGGTTGTAGACCAGCAGCGCGAGGCGCAGCACGGAAAACATCACCATCATGACCAGGGCACACAGCAGCGTGTAGGCCAGATGCGATTTGACGGTCGGTTGCAGCAGGCGAGTGGAAGATCGCTGCTGATTCAGGGCGTCCGGGTTTGCCATGTCGTTTTAGGACCCATTGGAAGTTGAAGTTGCAAAATACGGCGGCGCCATGCCCTCTATTGGCCATTCCAGGCCCCGGGGCGTGCGCGGTGCGCAAATGTTGCACGATCAACGGCAGCATTGCCATTGATTACTGTCCCACCGTCGGACTCTTTCATTCAAGGCGCGGGGATACGGGGACAACTGCAGAGAGCGCGGGCGAATTGTCTGGAACGCTTTGTGAAAATTTCGTGCAGCGCATATCTGGAAACACAATATAACGACAAAACAAAACGCCCCGAATCAGTCGGGGCGTTTTGCTGTCAGCGCGCGAATTACTTCTCGGCGCGTTCTTTCAGGGCTTTCAGGGTGTTGAATGGCGCGTCGACCACAAACTTGTTGGCAATCATGCTCGGCACACTGCCGCCTGGCTCGGTGTGCACTTGATAGGTCACTTCGACCTGATCACCTTTGGGCACGAACTTCCAGAAGCCTTTGACCTGCGCGACGCGGACAAAACCTTTCTCTTCGGGAATGTACTTCGGCACGCCTTCGAGGTTGCGGGTCAGGCTGCCATCGGCACCTTCAACGGTGGTGACGTGCAGCACCGAATCGCGTGGGGTGACTGGCCAAGGCGTATTGAACTGGGTGTAGGTCCAACTCTGATCGCCCTCGTGCTTGAGCAGCTTCTGGGTTTTGCACTCGTGAATCCAGGCGCAGGCTCCGGCCACGTCTTCCTGCAAGGCACGCAGTTTGGCAACGGTGGTCTTCATCAGAGCAACGCCCTGATAGGACTTGTAATCCGAACCCGGCACTTCGGCCAGCGAGACCTTGATCCCGTCCTGCTCCTTGGCGACTTTCCAGTCCTCAGCCTGAGCAACCGAAGTGGCCAGCACAGCCGTCAAACCACACAACACAGCGATACGATGCAGCGAACCCATAGTCTTATTCCTTATTGTTGAAGTTCCGTTCGTTTGACACATCACGCCGCCGTCATTTGCTCCCACCAGCCGATCAACCTGATCGCCTCTTCCCGGCTGCTGCCACAGACTTCGACATCGGCGGCAAATCCCGAGCAGACCGCCGGGCGTTCCGGCTGACCGAAAATGTTGCACAGGTTTTCGACCGAGAGTTGCACGCAACGTTCGCCGGCAGGTTTGCCATTGGGCATGCCTGGGATGGCAGAACTGATGGAGGGGGCAATACAGCAAGCGCCACAGCCTTCACGGCATTTCATGACGACGAGTCCTCGCGACGGGCAATGTGTTAAAGGGACGGCCACAGAGTAACCGCTAAAACGGTTGTTTCAAATTCCCTGAACCGGGGTTTTTACGCAGAAACGAAAGTGACTGACCAGTCTCCGACAAAGCGTCTGGTCTGCGGGTCACGGATCGATTTGATTTACTGCTTGAATTCGAAATCCAGCGCCGCGCCTTCGACTTCACGACGCTCTTCGTTGCGCAGTTGCAGCTGCATTTCGTTACTGAGCAGACGGCCGTTGAGCTGGAAGCCGCTGTTCTTCTCGCCGAACATCTGCGGCAGGATAGCGTCGTGTTTAGGTAACGTGACGGTACCGGCCGGTTTGAGCTGCTGCACCATGTCCTTGGGCAGGCTCAGATCGAGCTTGGCCGGCGGCAATCGGGTTTTCGCCACCTCACTGGCCGGTTTCGACTTGGAAGCGACCGGGGGCCGTTTCTTCACCGGGGCGGCCTTCTTTTGCGGGGCTTTTTTAACTTGAGCTTTCTTATCCGCAACGGCTTTGTTGCTGGCCGTTTTGCTCGCCGGTGCTGACTCCGCAGGCTTTTCCTGAACGGCGGCTGCCATGACACCGGGCGCATGTCCCATCGTCAACACACCAAACAAAATCCAGGCAGCAGGCAAAATCGCTTTCATGAGCCCTACAACACTAACGGCAGAGGGCCATATGCTCGCCTGTTGAGCGTCACAAGACAAGCATGACGCGCCACTCGTTCAGAATCCGCCAGCCGTTTCCTGACACAGTTGAGTCGCCAGCAAGCCGAGGGTCATCAGCGCCCTTTCCGCCTCGCGATTCCACGGCGTGCCGCAGTTCAGGCGGATGCAGTGGTTGAACTGCTCGGTATTACTGAAGATCAACCCCGGTGCAATGCTGATGCCCTGCTGCAATGCACGCACGTGCAATTCCTGGGTATTGATCCTGCCCGGCAGGCTCACCCAGAGGATGAAACCGCCCGTGGGCCGGGTCATTTGCGTGCCTTCGGGGAAGTACTGCTGCACCGCCAGTTGGAACGCGCTGAGGTTTTTCCGGTATTCCTGGCGGATGTACCGTAAATGCCGGTCATAACCGCCATTTTCCAGATAAGCGGCAATCGCCATCTGCGTGACGCTGCACGCCGAATGCGTGGTGAACGTCTGCAGACGCTGGATTTCTTGCTGATACTTGCCGGCGATCATCCAGCCGACCCGCACGCCCGGCGACAACGTCTTGGAAAAACTCGAGCAGTAGATCACCCGATCCAGTCGATCGTAGGCCTTGAGGGCTTTGGTGCGACCCTGTTCGAACATCAACTCGCCATAGATGTCGTCTTCGACAATCTGGATATCGAAGTCCGAGGCCAGACGCAGCAGTTGTTTCTGCCGCTCTTCGGGCATGGTGCCACCCAGCGGATTGCTCAGCCGGGTGGTCAGCACCAGCGCCTTGATCGACCATTGGTTGGCCGCCAGTTGCAAGGCTTCCAGGCTCATGCCCGTGGCCGGGTCGCTGGGAATCTCGATCACTTTCAGGCCCAGCAGGTCGGCCAGTTGCAGCAGGCCGTAATAGGTTGGCGACTCGGCGGCGATCAGATCACCCGGACGAGTCAAAACCCGCAGCGACATCTGCAGCGCATCGACGCAACCGTGGGTGATCACCACTTCCGACGGATCGACCACCACGCCAGCATCGCGCATGCGGATCGCCACTTGACGGCGCAGCGGTTCGAAACCGGGGCTGAACATGTAGCTGAAAGCGCGAGGGCTATGGAATCGGGTGACCTTGGCCAACTGCTGATGCAATGCGCGCACCGGCAGGTAATCGACACTCGGCACCGCCGCGCCCAACGGGAAAACCCCCTCGCGCCGCGATTCGACCAACACTTGCTGAATGATGCTGGCGCGAGTGACCAGGCCTGGGCGTTCGACCCGGGCGATATCCGGTGTCGGCGCCGTCAGGGCCGGGGTCTGGTGCACGTAGTAACCGGACTGCGGCCGTGCGCGGATCAGGCCCTGATCCTCGAGATTGGCGTAAGCCTGCAACACCGTTGCATGGCTGACATTGAGCTGCGAACTCATCTTGCGCACCGACGGCACGCGTTCGCCGGGCTGATAGACACCGCGCCGGATATCTTCCGCCAGCTGTTGAGCAATACGTTGGTAGAGCAAGAGGTTGGTCATGACGCAGCACTCGATTTCACGGGCATTTTATTCTTGTGTGAAACAATACCGGAACAGTTTAGAAGTGTACTGGGACAGTTGCCACCATAGTCGACCGTACAGTGCAGTGTCAGCTACAACTGTACGGATTTGCGCGCTATTCGACAGACGTAAAAAAGCCCGGCGCTGCATGACAGGCCGGGCTTTCCAGAGACGCAGCCCTCAGCGGGCGGCGCCGAGCTGGCCTTTTTCGTCGGAAAACACAATTTCCACCCGACGATTCTGTGCCCGCCCGCGCTCGGAAGCGTTGGCGTCCACCGGGTACTCGTCGCCGTAACCTTCGACCTGAATGCGCTTGTCCTCAATTCCAAGGTCCATCAACACATCGGCCACGGCTTGCGCGCGATCACGCGACAGCTTGAGGTTTTCCTGTTTGCCACCGGTGCTGTCGGTGTAGCCCTCGATACGCACCACGCGTTTCGGGTTGAGCTGCAGGAACTGCACGATCTTCAACACCACGCGATTGGCCGAGTTCTTCAGCTCCGCCTCGCCAGTGTCGAACAGCACGTCACCGAGGGTCATCACCAGACCGCGATCGGTTTGCGTGGTGGCCAGCGCGACGATCTGCTCTTCGAGCCACTTGCCCTGCTGCTGCACGCTCAGCAGTTTGGACTCACGCAGAGCCAGTTGCAGACGCTGGCGTTCCAGCTCGAGCTTCGCCGCGCGCTCTTCGTTGAGCACCAGATTGGTGTGTTCGCGAGCGATTTCGCTGTAACGCTGACTCAGGTAGGCGTAATGCACCACGTCGGAGCCACTGCCCCAATAGGTCGACAGGCGATCGGCACGGGCCAGGGACTCACCGGCACGGATCACGTCCTTGGGAGCGATGCGCAGCACATTGGAGTCTTCCTTGACCTTCTGGAAGTCGCTGCTGGCTTGTTGCAATGCGCTTTCACTGTGCTGACCGGCACACCCGAAAAGGCTCACGCAGCCAGCCAGAACCAACCCGCCAAGGGCTTTGGACTTGAGGCTCATTGGGCATCTCCCAGTTGCTTGCGCAGGCGGATGATGCGGGTGTTCAGCACGTTCAGTTGCTCTTCGCTCTTTTGCGTCAGCACCTTGGCTTCTGCCAGACGTGCGTCCAGCTCGGCCTGTTCGGAACGCATGCGGGCGTTCTTGTAAGACTCGTCGGCCATGTTGCCCTTGGCCCGGTTGAACTTGTCTTCAGCCAGTTTCATTTCCGGCATTTCATCGGCGGTCGCACCGACAGCCTTGGCCTGGGTGATGGCCTGCTCGGTCAGGCGCATTTGCTCGTTGGGTGCCGGATCGTTGGCGCAGCCGGCCAGGGCCAGAACGGCCATGGCCGCGAAAAGAGGTCGAATACTCACTAAGAATCCCTACTGTTTTGGGGCACTGACAGATGGCTGCGGCTGTTGCTGCTGAGCCTTCCAGCGCTCGATGTTGCGTTGCAGCGCGGCTTCGGTCAGTCCGGACGCGGGCAATTCTGTCATCTTTTTAGCGAGCTGTCCGCGCAACCACGGATCGTTGCAGGCCGAGTTGTGCGAAACCGCGAGGAACAGCCCCGGTCGGTCGATTGGTTGCTCGAACGCCAGCAGATCATTGGCCATGCCCAATGCCTGCGCGGCAGCCATGCCCGAGTAGCGCCCGGCGAGTACATATTCGACTTCACCCAGCAGAAGTTTCTGAAAGGCCTGGGTGATGTTTGCCGTCCGGGTCAGGGTCAGATTCTGCTCGGCGAAAGTGCCGAATGCCTGGGTCATACGAGACTTTTCCGACAACCCGCCGGTGTGCCCGTGCAGATCCTTGGCTTCGCTGTAGACCAGCGTCGAGCCCTTGCGTGTCCACACCAGATAGTCGTTTTCCAGCAACGGCGGATAGATGTAGTCGAGGTTTTCCAGCTCGTTGAACATCAGCGGCGTGTCGGCCAGCATGTCCATGCGCCCGCTGCGCACCTCATCGAGGGCCTGCGAGCGTTTGCCGGCGTAGAGCAATTCGACCTTGATCCCCAGATCCTTGGCCACTTGCTGCAACAGGTCGGCACTGGCGCCGATCAAGTGCCTGGGATTCTGCGGGTCCTGCCACAGGTACGGCGGCGCATCCGGGCTGCCGGTGACGACCAGACGCTCGCATTTGCCGGCAGCCGCAGCCATCCCCGGCAACAGGATCAATCCCAATAACAACCTGCGGCGCAGATCCATGGCAAGACGCTCCCACTCAAATCCCAGACAAAAAAAAGCCCGACCAGAAGGCCGGGCTCTTTATAAGTGAAGCCGCCGGATTAGACCAGCTTCTCCAGCTCAGGTACCGCTTCGAACAGATCCGCCACCAGGCCGTAATCGGCCACCTGGAAGATTGGCGCTTCTTCGTCCTTGTTGATCGCAACGATCACTTTGGAGTCTTTCATGCCGGCCAGGTGCTGGATCGCGCCGGAGATACCGACGGCGATGTACAGCTGTGGCGCAACGATCTTGCCGGTCTGACCGACCTGCATGTCGTTCGGTACGAAACCTGCGTCGACCGCAGCGCGCGAAGCACCGACGGCAGCGCCCAGTTTATCGGCCAGGGCGTACAGGTGTTTGAAGTTGTCACCGTTCTGCATGCCGCGGCCGCCGGAAACGACGATCTTGGCAGCGGTCAGCTCAGGACGATCGGACTTGGCCAGTTCTTCGCTGACGAAGCTGGAAGTGCCGGCGTCGTGCGCAGCAGCAACCGCTTCAACAGTCGCCGAACCACCTTCAGCGGCAACCGGGTCGAAACCGGTGGCACGCACGGTGATCACTTTGATCGCTGCGGTCGATTGCACGGTAGCGATGGCATTACCGGCGTAGATCGGACGCTTGAAGGTGTCGGCGCTTTCTACCGAGATGATCTCGGAGATCTGGTCAACGTCCAGTGCAGCGGCAACGCGCGGCAGGATGTTTTTGCCGTTGGACGTGGCGGCAGCCAGGATGTGGCTGTAGCCCTTGCCCAGCTCTGCAACCAGAGGAGCAACGTTTTCCGGCAGCTGATGCGCGTAAGCGGCATTGTCAGCGTTCAGGACTTTGCTCACGCCAGCGATTTTCGCAGCGGCTTCAGCCACGGCGCCAGCGCCCTGACCTGCAACCAGCACATGGATGTCGCCGCCGATTTTGGCAGCAGCAGCCACGGTGTTCAGTGTGGCCGGGGCCAGCACTTTGTTGTCGTGTTCAGCAATAACCAAGATAGTCATTTAGATTACCTTCGCTTCGTTTTTCAGTTTCTCGACCAGTTCAGCCACCGACTTGACCTTGATGCCTGCGCTGCGTGCAGCCGGCGCTTCGACTTTCAGGGTCTTGTTGGTGGAGGCGGTGGAAACGCCCAAAGCGTCCGGAGTCAGCACTTCGAGAGGCTTCTTCTTGGCTTTCATGATGTTTGGCAGGGACGCATAACGCGGCTCGTTCAAACGCAGGTCGGTGGTGACGATCGCTGGCAGTTTCAGGGAAACGGTCTGCGCGCCGCCGTCGATTTCGCGGGTCACGGCAACGCTGTCGCCGGAGACTTCGACTTTCGAGGCGAAAG
The DNA here is from genome assembly GCF_025466205.1 of Pseudomonas sp. 13B_3.2_Bac1. Taxonomy (NCBI): domain Bacteria; kingdom Pseudomonadati; phylum Pseudomonadota; class Gammaproteobacteria; order Pseudomonadales; family Pseudomonadaceae; genus Pseudomonas; species Pseudomonas sp. 13B_3.2_Bac1. The sequence continues at coordinate 19,498 of NZ_JANLOG010000111.1, read as the reverse complement.
TGCCCTGACCGTAGCCGCTCAGTGCAGCGAGCATCTGGCCGGTCTGGTTGTTGTCGCTGTCGATCGCCTGTTTGCCCAGGATCACCAGCTGAGGCTGTTCCTTGTCGACCACTGCCTTGAGCAGCTTGGCCACGGCCAGCGAAGTCAGGTCTTCAGCGGATTCGACGAGGATGGCGCGGTCGGCACCCAGAGCCAGTGCGGTACGCAGCTGTTCCTGAGCGGTGGACGGGCCGATGGAGACGACGACGATTTCAGTCGCAACACCTTTCTCTTTCAGGCGTACGGCTTCTTCCACTGCGATTTCGCAGAACGGGTTCATCGACATCTTGACGTTGGCGAGGTCTACGCCGGAATTGTCCGCCTTGACGCGGACCTTGACGTTGTAATCCACAACGCGTTTGACAGCTACAAGAACCTTCATGGATTCCTCGTTACTCTCCGGTGAAAAGAAAGTCGCCTAGGCGAACCTGGCGGTTGATGCTCATCGGGCACAAGGGCACCTCTAAAAACGCCGGCTGGGGGCGATGACCGTTCGTCAGTGGTGACCAACGGGTCATTGATTCGCACGGTGTGTAAACTGCGCGCCGGACTTGCGCTGCGCATCACCTTGTACTGCCTGTGCCCTGTCTTTAGAGGTGCTCTTGAAACCGCCAGTCTGCCTACGGCGAGCGCAAAACCGCCCGTATCTTGACCGGAACGCCTATTCCGGTCAATACGGCAAAATGGTCGTTCATAAGCCGCGCTTCTTTGATTTCTCTGGGCTGGAGCCGATTCAAACAAACGTTTGTATTGGACGCTCAGAGTGGTGTAGATATAATGCGCCGCCTAGAGAGAAAGGTGGTTTCCCATTATTACCCTTGACGTTAACGTAAAGGCAATAACGGATGCGACACCGAACCTCCAAATTAGAAAAAAAACTGTTGAGCCTTGAGTAGGAGATAGCCTGTGGAACGCGAATACATGGAATTCGACGTGGTCATCGTCGGTGCCGGCCCCGCTGGCCTGTCCGCCGCCTGCCGTCTGAAGCAGAAGGCCGCCGAAGCCGGTAAGGAAATCAGCGTCTGCGTGGTCGAAAAAGGCTCCGAAGTCGGCGCACACATCCTTTCCGGTGCCGTGTTCGAACCACGCGCTCTGAACGAACTGTTCCCGGACTGGAAAGAACTCGGCGCCCCGCTGAACACCCCGGTCACCCGCGATGACATTTTCGTGCTGAAAAACGCCGAAAGCGCGCAGAAAATTCCTGACTTCTTTGTGCCCAAGACCATGCACAACGAAGGCAACTACATTATTTCCCTCGGCAACCTGTGCCGCTGGCTGGCCCAGCAGGCCGAGAACCTGGGTGTGGAAATCTACCCTGGCTTCGCTGCTCAGGAAGCGCTGATCGACGAAAACGGCATCGTGCGCGGGATCATCACCGGTGATCTGGGCGTCGATCGCGAAGGCAATCCGAAAGAAGGCCTGTACACCCCGGGCATGGAACTGCGTGGCAAGTACACGCTGTTCGCCGAAGGCTGCCGTGGTCACATCGGCAAGCAACTGATCAAACGCTACAACCTCGACAGCGATGCCGACGCCCAGCACTACGGCATCGGCCTCAAAGAAATCTGGGAAATCGACCCGGCCAAACACCAGCCAGGCCTGGTGGTGCACACCGCCGGTTGGCCGCTGGACATCATGGGCACCGAAAACACCGGTGGCTCGTTCCTCTATCACCTGGAAAACAACCAGGTGGTCGTCGGCCTGATCGTTGACCTGTCCTACAGCAACACCTACCTGTCGCCGTTCGACGAGTTCCAGCGCCTCAAGCACCACCCGGTGCTGGCTCAGTACCTGGAAGGCGGCAAGCGCGTCAGCTACGGCGCCCGCGCGATCTGCAAGGGTGGCCTGAACTCGCTGCCGAAAATGGTCTTCAAGGGCGGCGCGCTGATCGGTTGCGACCTCGGCACCCTGAACTTCGCCAAGATCAAAGGCAGCCACACCGCGATGAAGTCCGGCATGCTCGCCGCTGAATCGGTGGCCGACGCACTGTTCGCCGAGAAGGATGGCACTGAAGAGCTGACCTCCTACGTCGACGCGTTCAAGAAGAGCTGGCTCTACGACGAACTGTTCGCCAGCCGCAACTTCGGCCCGGCGATCCACAAGTTCGGCGCGATCGTCGGCGGCGGTTTCAACTGGCTGGACCAGAACATCTTCGGCGGCAAACTGCCGTTCACCCTGCACGACACCAAGCCGGATTACGCCTGCCTGAAGCTCGCGGCCGACTGCAAGAAGATCGACTATCCGAAGCCGGACGGCAAACTCAGCTTCGACAAACTGAGCTCGGTGTTCATCTCCGGTACCAACCACGAAGAAGAACAGCCGTGCCACCTGAAGCTCACCGACCCGAGCATCCCGATCAGCAAGAACTTGCCGCTGTACGACGAACCGGCGCAGCGCTACTGCCCGGCCGGCGTGTACGAAGTGATCACCAAGGAAGACGGCGAAAAACGCTTCCAGATCAACGCCCAGAACTGCGTGCACTGCAAGACCTGTGACATCAAGGACCCTTCGCAGAACATCACCTGGGTCACGCCGGAAGGCGCTGGCGGCCCGACTTACCCGAACATGTAAGCTGAACCGCTGAACATCAAGGCTCCCGAAATGGGGGCCTTTTTGTTGCCCAGGATTTTTTCCACAGCGCATGACTCATGTGGGAGCGGGCTTGCTCGCGAATGCGGTGTGTCAGTTGACGGATAGGTTGCCTGACACGCAGCCTTCGCGAGCAAGCCCGCTCCCACAGGGAATCATCGTCGAATCAGGCTACGCGCTCATCACCAGGGCTGCGCTCGAAATAGCGCTTGTACTCACGACTGAACTGCGACGTACTCTGATACCCCACCCGATGCGCCACCTGCGCCACGCCCAGCCCTTCGGCCACCAGCAACGTCTGCGCCTTGAGCAGGCGCAAGCGTTTCAGATACTGCACTGGCGACAACAGCGTGCTGCGCTTGAAGTGCTCATGGAACGACGAAACACTCATGTTGGCGCACCCGGCCAATGTCTCGACATTCAGCGGCTCGGTGTAATGCGCATGCAGATGGCTGATCGACGCCGCCACCCGGGCAAACTGCCCCTGCTGTTCCACCAGCGCGCGCAACACATCGGCCTGCGGTCCGCGCAGCGCGGTGAACAACAATTCACGCACCCGCGCCGGCCCGAGAATCTGCCGCTCCAGCGGATCATGCAGGCAACGCAGCAAGCGTTCGACACAGCCGCGCATGTCATCGTCGAGCACCACCGAGGTCATCGACTCCGGAGTCTGTGCCGGAATGTGCCGCCCCGGCGCCAGCCCCATGGCCAGCACCAACTCGCCGAGCAACACCCGGTCGATGGCCACCGATACTCCGAGCAACGGCGCATCCGGCAAGGCAAAGGTTTCGCACTCGAACGGCACCGGCAGCGCCTGAATCAGGTAATGCCCGGCGCCATACTCCATGGTGCGCGGGCCGAGAAACGCCAGTTTGCTGCCCTGAGCGATGATCATCAGGCTCGGCTCATAAATGTGTGGGCCACGCGCCACGTCGCAACTGGCACGCAATACCTGCACGCCGGGCAGCCCGGTCTGGCTGTAACCATCGCGGAGCGCCAGCGGCTCGATCAGCGAAACCAGGGTGGCATTGGCATCAAGGTGACGGGTCAACTGCATCGGAGGGGTCTTCAAAAAAGTCACGGAAAAAGGCATGCAAGCATCATCGCAGATCCTTTTGCCAATGCGCTTGCCCAGACCTGCATGCCGGAGGATTAGGCATGAGACCCGGAGGAATCGTCATGGCCGCAGCGGCAGTCGGCGCCCAAAATGCGCCACCTCACCTGTCACTGCTTCTGCGAGGTTAATCATGTACACCGCTATCGGTTATGCCGCCCAATCGGCCACCACTCCCCTCGCCCCGATGAAATTCGAACGCCGCAGCCCACGCGCTGACGACGTGGCGATCGAGATCCTCTACTGCGGCGTCTGCCACTCCGATATCCACCAGGCACGCAACGAATGGGGCATCGCCGTTTATCCGTTGATGCCCGGCCATGAGATCGTCGGAAAAGTCACCGCCATCGGTGCGAATGTCACCCAACATAAAGTCGGCGATCTGGTCGGCGTCGGCTGCATGGTCGACTCTTGCCGCACCTGCGCCGCCTGCCAGCAGAACCTCGAGCAATACTGCCTCGAAGGTCCGACCATGACCTACGCCACCCCGGATCGGGTCGATGGCAGCAACACCATGGGCGGTTATTCGGACAGCATCGTCGTCAGCGAGCACTTCGTCGTGCGCATCCCTGAAAAGCTGGATCTGGCCAGCGCTGCGCCGATTCTCTGTGCCGGCATCACCACCTACTCGCCGCTCAAGCACTACGGGGTCAAGGCCGGCGACAAGGTCGGGATTCTCGGCATGGGCGGCCTCGGCCACATGGGCATCAAGTTCGCCAAGGCGCTGGGCGCGGAAGTGACGCTGTTCACCCGTTCGGCGAGCAAGGCCGAGGAAGGTCGTCGGCAGGGCGCCGATCATGTGATCGTCTCCACCGATGCCGAACAGATGGCTGCCGCTGCAGGCCGGTTCGACTTCCTGCTGGACACCATTCCGGTGCAGCACGACCTCAACCCGTACCTGCAAACCCTGCGCTTTGATGGCGTGCACATTCTGGTCGGCCTGATCGAACCGATCGAACCGCCGGTGCATGCTGCCAACCTGGTGCTGGGCCGCCGCGTGCTGGCCGGTTCGCTGATCGGCGGCATCGCCGAAACCCAGGAAGTGCTGGATTTCTGCGCCGAACACAACATCACCTGCGACATCGAAATGCTCGACATCCGCCAGATCAACGAGGCTTACGCGCGGATGATCGCCGGTGACGTGAAGTATCGCTTCGTGATCGACATGGCGACGCTGAAGCTTTAAACCTTCAGACCGAGTTCTGCCGAGAGCCGGGCTGTGACCCCTTTGATCAGGGGAATCAGCTCGGCCATTTTTTCCAGCGGCATGTACGGCACGGTGCTGGCGATGCTGATCGCCGCCACAATCCGCTTGCTCGCATCGCGAATCGGCGCCGCCACACAGCGGATCGACGGTTCGTTGTCTTCCAGATCGAAGGCGTAGCCGCCGGCCACGTACTCGGTCATGCGCTGTTCGAGCTGTTCCCACGATTGCTGGGGATGCTGCGGCCAGAACTGACTTTTCCCACCCGCCGGCAGGCTGATGTCGTACAGCCGCTGCCAATCCTGCGGCGCATCATCGAGCATCAACGCCTTGCCGATCCCGGTGCGCGCCAGCGGCATCCGGTGGCCGACCCGCGAACGCATTTCCGGGCCGTTACGCCCCGGATTCTTCAGCAGGTACAACACCTCGTCGCCCTCACGAATGCCCAGGTGCACGGTGTCCCCGGTCAACGCCGACAACTCGTCCAGGTACGGCCCGGCCAGACTCACCAGCGGCAACTCTTCGCGCGCCTGAAACCCCAGCTCGATCAGCTTCGGCCCCAGCAGATAGCCGATTTGCGGCACCACGCGCAGGTAGCGCTCGTCGACCAGGCAACTGGCCAGACGATGGGTGGTACTGCGCGTGGTGCCGATCAGCCGGGCGATCTCTTTCAGATCGCGGGCGCCACTGGCCACCGCCTGCACCACACCCAGTCCGCGAAGCAGGGTCTGGGTGCCGGTGGGCGCGGCGTCCTTGGTTTTTTCCGGGGCGTCTTCCTGCATATCCAGCCTTTACCGTTGAGCGAGGGAACGGGCGGCATTATGGTCGCCCGACGCAGACGACTACAACTCGATACGCTCGACCTTGCCTACCAGCAGCACGTAGGACAATGCACCGATCAGCGCCAGAACCGCGATGTAGGTGATCGCCGGAGCGAACGAATCACCGCTGGCGAGGAAACCGATGACAATCGGCGTGGCAATCGCCGACAGGTTGCCGATGAAGTTGAACACCCCGCCGGTCAAACCGAGCAAACGCGCCGGAGCCAGGGTCGAGACCAGCGACCAGGTGATCGAAGCCAGCCCGTTGCCGAAAAACGCCAGCGCCAGGAAGGCAATCACCAGCGGCGTCGACTCAACGAAATTGGCGCCGATGATCGAAGTGGAAATCAACAGTCCGCCAATGATCGGCAACTTGCGCGCGAAGCCCACGCTGCAGCCACGGCGGATCAACAGGTCGGAAAAGAACCCCGAGCACAGCACACCCACGAACGCCGCGAGAAACGGCAGCGAGGCCAACAGGCCGGACTTGATGAAGTCCATGCCGCGATATTTCACCAGGTAAGTCGGGAACCACGTCAGGAAGAACCACAGTGTCGAGTTCAGGCAGAACTGGCCGAGGTAGATGCCCCACAACTTGCGCTTGCTCAGGACGATGCCGAGATCGATCCATCTGAACGAGGCCTTGGCCGTTTGCGCTTGAATATCCACCAGTCCGCCGCCCTCGCGGATCAGATCGATTTCCGCGTCGTTGGCACCTTTGAAATCACGCGGTTCGCGATACACCGCGTACCAGATGGCCGCCCAGATAACGCCCGCCACACCGGTCGCGACAAACACCATGTGCCAGCCGAATTCATGTTGCAGCCAGGCCAGCACCGGGGTCAGAAACGCCAGGCCGACAAACTGCCCGGAGGTGTAGAAGCCAATCGCGGTGGCCCGCTCACGCTCGGGAAACCAGGTGGTCACCACGCGGCTGTTGATCGGATAGGCCGGTGCTTCCAGCGCGCCGACCGCCATGCGCAAAACGAACAGGGCAATGAAGCTCGCGGCGAAGCCGAGCAGCACCGTGGCCAGCGACCACAGCAGCAGCGCGACGCTATACAAAATGCGCGGCGGTACCCGATCCACCAGCCAGCCACCGGGGATCTGCATCGCGGCGTAGGTCCAGCCAAACGCGGAGAAAATCAGCCCGACGTGAACCGGATCAATGCCCAGCTCGCTGGTCAGCGCGGGCGCGGCAATCGACAGGTTGCTGCGGTCGAGGTAATTGATGACCACGGTGATGAACAGCAACACCATGATGAAAAACCGCTTGCGGCTAGGCGTGACTAAAGACGCCTGCCCGGTGAGGGTTTGCGTTGGCATGGGGGGTGCCTCTTTTTATGATTATTTGAGGTCATTGACGCAATCTCCCATCCATGGAGATCAAACACTGTGGGAGGGGGCTTGCTCCCGAATGCGGGGTATCAGTCGACATCTCTCCAGCTGACATGCCGCATTCGGGAGCAAGCCCCCTCCCACAAGGATTTGTGGTGAGTCAGAAGGGACTCACCACTCGGCAAAACTGCCATCGGCATGGCGCCAGATCGGGTTGCGCCAGCGGTGGCCGACCGCCGCGCGTTCGATCACGTATTCCTCATTGATCTCGATGCCCAGCCCCGGCCCGTTCGGAATCTTCACGAAGCCCTGGTCGTAGTCGAACACTCGCGGATCCTTCACGTAGTCGAGCAGATCGTTGCTCTCGTTGTAATGGATACCCAAGCTCTGCTCCTGGATAAACGCGTTGTAACAAGCCGCATCCAGCTGCAGGCACGCCGCCAGCGCGATTGGCCCCAGCGGGCAATGCAGCGCCAGCGCCACGTCGTAGGCTTCGGCCATGTTGGCGATCTTGCGGGTCTCGGTGATACCGCCGGCATGCGAGGCATCCGGCTGGATGATGTCGACGTAGCCTTCGCTCAGCACCCGCTTGAAATCCCAGCGCGAGAACAGCCGCTCGCCAAGGGCAATCGGCGTGCTGGTCAGCGGCGCCAATTCTTTCAGCGCTTCGTAGTTTTCGCTGAGCACCGGCTCTTCGATGAACATCAGTTTGTACGGGTCGAGTTCCTTCATCAGCACCTTGGCCATGGGTTTGTGCACCCGGCCATGGAAGTCGACGCCGATACCGACGTTCGGCCCGACCGCATCGCGCACGGCGGCAACGTTGGCCAGGGCCAGATCGACTTTCTCGAAGGAGTCGAGGAACTGCAGCTCTTCGGTGCCGTTCATTTTCACCGCAGTAAAACCCCGGCTCACCGCCTCTTTCGCGGCGCGTGCGGTGTCGGCCGGACGATCGCCACCGATCCACGAATACACACGAATCTTGTCGCGCACCTGACCGCCGAGCAGATCGCTGACCGACACGCCGAGGGCCTTGCCCTTGATGTCCCACAGCGCCTGATCGATACCGGCCAGCGCACTCATGTGGATCGCGCCGCCGCGGTAGAAGCCGCCGCGGTACAGCACGGTCCAGATGTCCTCGATGTTGCGTGGGTCTTTGCCGATCAGGTAGTCGGACAATTCTTCAACGGCAGCGGCGACGGTGTGCGCGCGGCCTTCGACCACAGGCTCGCCCCAACCGGTCACACCCTCATCGGTTTCGACCTTGAGGAAGCACCACCGCGGCGGGACGATGAAGGTGGTGAGTTTGGTGATTTTCATCTTCTTGTCTCTCTTATAGATGCGCCAGAAAGGTTAGCGAAGGGCTTTCCAGGCGGCGACGTAAGCCTTGGCATTGACGGCAACTTGCTCAACGCTCATGCCCGGTTTGAACAGTCCGGAACCGAGGCCGAAACCTTTCACGCCAGCGTCGATGAACGCTTGCATGTTGTCCGGGGTGATCCCGCCGACCGGCGCCAGCACCGTCCCGGAAGGCAATACCGCGAGCCACGCCTTGACCACCGCCGGGCTCATCTGCTCGGCCGGGAACAGCTTGAGAATGTCCGCGCCCTCCTCCAGCGCCGCGAACGCTTCGGTCGGTGTCGCGACACCCGGCGACAGGTACAGCCCCGCCGCTTTCGCTGCGCGCAGCACCTTGGCGTCGCTGTGTGGCATGACGATCACCTGGCCGCCGGCCTCTTTCACCAACTCGACCTGCTCCGGGGTCAGCACCGTGCCAGCACCGATCAGGCAATCGGCGGGCAAGGTCTGACGCAGGATGCGGATACTTTCGTACGGCGACGGGGAATTGAGCGGTACTTCGATGAGGCGAAATCCGGCTGCATACAGGACTTCTCCGACAGCGGCGGCTTCCTGCGGATGCAGGCCACGGAGGATCGCGATCAGACCGTTTTGTGCCAGTGCTTGCTTGAGCATGTCAGGCCTCCAGTCAGGGTTAACGGGATGAAGAATCGAGCAGTCCGGCGGCCAGCGCCAGTTGCCACAAACCGCGCTCGGTGGCCTGCTCGGCGAGCGTGATCCGGGCGAAACCGCAGGCATCGAGGGCCCGGCCGTAGCGGGCGCAGAGTTGCACGTTGCCGATGAGGACGATCGAAGGCAGATGCACGCTGTTGCGTCGGCGGCGCTGAGCCGTGGCGAGTGCCGCGAGTTCATGGCCGATCAACAGGCCGGACAAATAGTCAGGTTGTGCACTGGCGTCGAGTTCGCCGGTCAGGCCCAGCGTGCGGGCACTGAACAGCGTCGAGAGCACGCCAAGCTCGCCGTCCGCCGATAGCGCCACTTGCACGCCACGATCAAACGCCGGGCCATCGAAAGCCGCGCCGTGCTGTTGGGTACGACCCAGAATGCTGTGATGACTGAGTACGGCGAACACTTCGCCGGTCATGAAGGTATCGAAATGAATGATGCAGCCATCGACCACTTCCACCCACTTGGAATGACTGCCCGGCAGACCGATCAACAGATCGCCGCCCGCCTCGAGCGGCAAATTCTGCAGTACGCCGAGAACCTGGGTTTCTTCGCCGCGCATCACGTTGGGCAAGTGCGAACGCTGAATCACGCCCGGCACGATGTGCACCCGCGTGCCGCGCAGACTGACCAGGGTTTGTAGGGAATTTCCGAGATTGGCGACGTTCGCCGGCGTTTCGCAGTAGGCCGCTTCGCGCCAGCCCTGAGCGCTGCCGACCATGCCGCAGGCGATCACTGGCAAATCCGGCTGCGCATCGAGCCAGTCGCCGCACGCGTCTTCGAAGGCCAGTTCAAAACCGTCGGCGCATTCACGACCGTTGATGACTCGCGGCGTCTGCGGTAACTGCATGATCCCGGACGACAGCGCACGCTGCTCCAGCACCACCCCGCCCGCCGCGAGTTTATAAGCACGTAATGAGGTCGTCCCCCAGTCGAGCGCGATCAATTGCGCCTGCATCGCTTCACCTGTTTTGTTTTTGGCAGTGAGTGCGACGGACTATAGACCTTTCAAGCGCGAAATCTCAATATGTAATTTTGCATCCCATATTTTGGGACTAAATAAGTCCATTTTGTCCAACGCTGAACGACGTCCGTTTAGGTGCAGGCAGGACGACACGTTAAAAAACCAGCAATCAGTAGCAGCCGGAATCCTCTCAGCCCCATCAATCGCGCTTCTCTTGAATCGCACGCACGATGTCAGTTGCTGGGATGAGCATTGACTTCGAATAATATCCACCGAATGAATAAGCAGAAGTGAACACCTTACAAGAGATGACATTACGCTGACCTAATACCTGCAATAATTCACTGGCAGGCATAAAAATATTTGATACGCCCTCATCCTCTTTTTTAAACGAGGACAATTTGGCCATATAAATATGCTCCGCTTTAGATCCGGAACTATCAAGCTCAACAAAATCCCCCACCAAATACTGAGTCAACTTGTCAAAATCCTTAAACTCGACATCCTTATCCAGCGAGCAGAACAAAGACTCGCCCAACTGACTTTCCCCGGTCACATCCTGAAAAAAATTCAACAGATCGGTTTTCGAATCAAACTTAATACCTAAAGATGAGTGATCATCTCCACCACTGACAGAAATCAAGTCAATATCAATGACCGGAAGAACCGGTTGCTTAGTGCAAGAACTGCACAGCAGCAGTGTCAGAAAAACAAACAACGACTTCATTTCGAAGATTCCAAATATTGACTCAAACGTTCATACACAATATCGCAAGCCGATTTACCACCCTGTAGCGTAGCGCCAAACATGACACCTGCCTGACGATGGTTGGCGTCTACCGCTTCGTTGATAGCTGGCCCAGATGTCATAACCCAACGCTCGCCCATGCTTGCAACGTTATCAGATGAATCCGTCACCTTGGGCGAAGCCAATACATTGACCCAATAATCTGCCGAGGGCTTCGGTGTCGTGAAATATATATCAGACACCATCCAGACACCTGTGCCACCGCCAACAGGATCAAGCGTTACCAATACCTTTACGGTGTAACCGCGCTCTTTCAAAATCGAAGTCAGATGTGCACCATTCCAACCACCCAAACTATGACCTACAACGACAATATAGACCGACTTATCACCTTTCAAAGGACGCTCGACGTACTTTTTAATATCTTTTTCACCGCGAACGTCTTTGTAACTTATGTATGGCAGATTCACCTCAACTTTCTGCTCATTAGTAAGACGCTTCTCTAACTGCTTCCATGCATTCATCACATTATGATGCGGCGGCTCATTTTGATAGTACTCTTCCTTATCCCCAGCACCGCCAATAAAAAACACTGCAACCTTTTTTACTTTAACCGCAGCCTGTTTTACGCTCTGATCAGTCTTGCAGGTCAACTCATGACCAGCCACTTCAGTTTTACAATCGTTGAGTGCGGGATTTTCGACTTCCATTTCGATCACTCTACGAACAGTTTAATAGTTTCGGCCAAATGCGAACTGACCATATGGGTAAAGCCCTGTTCATCGGTGATGCCATGCTCAACACGCCCATCGCCTCGCTGAATCGCATAAGGGTGGTCGGGAATAGGTTCGCCCGTGGCTTCATTAACGACCTGCATCCGATCATTGAAATGCACCGGCATCGGCAACAACCCACTAAACGCTGCCCCTCCGCCACTTTGTCCAATAATCACCGTGCCCGAACCACCGACCACGACATTGCCGTGGCCACCGGTGCTGTCGAGGGTTGCGGCGTTCAGGCCGTTGATGAATACGGTGCCGGAAACAGCGCCGGTGATCGGGCTGCCACAGGCTGATTTGTCGGTCATGCGCGCGGCGGCGAGGCCGTCGAAGAAGACGTCGGGCGAGCCGGAAACGATCGGGTTGGTGCCATGGCCTGGCAATGGGCAGGCGGTCGGGTCGGTGACGCGGGCGGCGGGTTTACCACTCAATTCAAAGCTCCTTGCTTCAGAGGTTCCGGGTGCGGCTGATGGATGTCGATGTCGGTCGCGGCGAAGCGCCAGCGGTTGTCGACAGGGTCGAACAGTGCGTGGCAGTGCTCACGGCTGTCGGGGGATGTGGCAGTTTGCAGATGTCGCCAGGCTTGGTCGGTTTGCCAGGCCAGTTCGGCCGGCGCGGCGTCGTCGAGCTCGTTGAGCCAGGCGTTGTAATTGCGCAGTTGATTACGCTCGTAAGCCGTTTGCAGCAGATCGGCCATTTGCACGCCGAGGTCCAGATGATGTTCGGCGGTCCACTGGCCGATCTCGGAATAGACGTACCAGCCCATCGGCATCAACGCGCCGTCCTTGAGCAACGAATGGCTGGCGGGGGCGACGAAACCGCAACAGATGTGCAGCGTCAGCCAGCCCTGATGCGCGTCGATAAACGCATTCGGCTCGAAGTGGCGTAACGCGATCACACGGTAGTCACCCAGGCCGGCGCTGCGTGTCATGAGTTCGGCGTCGAGCCGCGACACAAACGCACGAATGGCTTTGCCGCCCGTGCGATTGACGATGCACAGGATGTCTACCGGTTGACGCTGAGGGTTGTCAGAGCAGCCTGAGTTTTTCACCAGGCCATACAGGCGCATTGACGCCCGCAGTCCGCTCATCGCCGCTCACTCAGAGACGCAGCGAAGGCTCCACGGGCGTGGAGAAGTTTTGCCAGAAGCATTGCAGGTGTCGTCCGTGAGCGCGCAAAAATGGCGCGTAGAATGCCGGACTAGAGCGGTGGCGGCAATCACTTCAGCATCGGATTGCCATCATCTCCTCAGCCTTCGGCAAATTCGCGCAACACCTTGCCATCCATGCGATAGCGCACCCACTCTTCCTGCGGTTGCGCGCCGAGGGATTTGTAGAACTCGATGGCCGGGGTGTTCCAGTCCAGCACGCTCCATTCGAAGCGTCCGCAGTCATTGGCACAGGCGATTTTCGCCAGATGCCGCAGCAGGGTTTTGCCGGCGCCGCCGCCGCGTTGTTCGGGGGTGATGTAGAGGTCTTCGAGGTACAGGCAGTTGCTGCCGAGCCACGTCGAGTAACTGAAGAAGAACACCGCAAAACCGATCGGCACACCGTCACGCAGGCAGATCAGGCCGTGGGCGGTAGCGCCCTCGCTGAACAGGCTGCGCTCGATGTCGGTGACACTCGCAATGACTTCGTGGCGGGCCTTTTCGAAATCTGCCAGTTCGGTGATGAAGGCGAGGATTTGCGGTGCATCGCTGGGGGTCGCCGGGCGGATTTCGATCGTCATGGACGGGCCTTGTCGGAAAAGGAAAACGCCATACTAAGGCCGTGGACGGCGCTCGTCACATGGCAACACGGAGAATATCCTGCTCCGCTAGTGCAATGTGGGAGCAGGCTTGCTCGCGAAAGCGGTCTGACAGACAACAATGATGGTGACTGGATTGATACCTTCGCGAGCAAGCCCGCTCCCACAGGGAACTTCGACAATCTGAAAGGATGCTCATGAACACTGAGATTTTTATGCCCGTGGAGGCGCTCGCAGCAGCACTGCTGCCCCACGCCCTCGAACCCGGCGACGACGGTGCCCACGACCTCGCCCACCTGCAACGGGTCTGGCACACCGCGCGCACCTTGCAGGCTGAGGAAGGTGGCGACCTGGAAGTGTTGCTCGCCGCCGTGCTGCTGCACGACTGCGTGTCCGTGGAAAAAAACTCGCCGCTGCGCTCGCAGGCTTCGCGTCTCGCCGCAGAAAAAGCCGCCAGCGTGCTGACCGATCTGGATTGGCCCGAAGGCAAAATCAGCGCCGTCACCCACGCCATCGAAGCCCACAGTTTTTCCGCCAACATCACCCCGCTGACCCTCGAAGCGAAACTGGTTCAGGACGCCGACCGTCTCGACTCGCTGGGCATGCTCGGCGTCGCCCGCACCTTCTACGTCGCCGGGCGCATGGGCAGTGCGTTGTATGACCCTGTCGACCCCGAAGCCAAAGCACGCGACTACGACGACACGCGCTTTTGCCTCGACCACTTCCAGACCAAACTGCTGCGCCTGGCCGATGGTTTCCAGACCGTCGCCGGTCAGCGTCTGGCACAGGTCCGGCATCAGCGCCTGAAGGGTTTCATGGAGCAGTTCAAGGAAGAAATCGGCCTCGACTGACAGTCCTGTGTCTCGACCGTTCGTCGTTCATCAGGCACCAATCCGATTCAAGGGAAGACCAACAACAGGTAAGGATTCCAATCACTGGAGAAGCCCTATGATCTCGTCAAGGTTGACTGCCCTCGTATTCAGCGCCCTGCTCTGCCCAGCGGTGTTCGCCGCGTCCACCACCGCAGCGGGCACAGGCCCCACCGACCCGGTTCCACCACCACGCGCACCTGCCATCAACAGTGCCCCCGGCATGAACACCGATGGCTCCGGCGTGCCGTTGATCAACCAGCCACCCGCCACCGGCACCGATCCGCGCACTCAAGGCAGTGATCCCGGTCGCCAGGGCGGCATGAATACGCCAGATTCCCCTGCTACGCCTGACAACTCGGGCGCTGGAATCGGCTCCAAAACCACCACTGGTGGGTCGGGTTCCGAAGGGTCCGGCCAGTAGTTCGCCGACGCGAGCGTCCTATTCACATCCATGAAGAGGTAACCATGAACGTCGATAAAAACCTGGAAAAAGAAGTCCTCACCCGCCTGCTGCATGCCCATCCGAGCGGACTGGGCAAAGAGGTGCTGGACAACTATCGCGGTGAGAAAGTCGTGGCCAGCGCCCTCGCCGCCCTGCAGGATCGCGGACTGATCCACCATGGTCATGTGACCTGCAACGAGGCCGGCGAACACTCGTTGAATCTGCCGATCAAGCTCAGTGCGGCTGGGGTTGAAGCGGCGAGAAAGCTCGAAAGCTGACGGTAGATCCGCAAGCATTTGAGTCCAGTAGGAGCTGCTGCAGGATGTGATCTTTCAAGAGCAAAAGATCGCAGCCGGCGGCAGCTTCTAAAGGGGGTTTTGTGATTGACGCGAATACCATGTGGGAGCGGGCTTGCTCGAGAAGGCGGTCGATCAATCGCCGCAGGACTCACTGATAAACGCGTCCACCTCGGCAGCCCCCGGCGCTGTCGCCGGCCCCCAACGCGTCACCGCCAAAGCCGCCGCCGCATTCGCCCGCCGCGCCGCCTCGTGCGCGTTCAAGCCCTGCGCCAATCCGGCGACAAACACCCCGGCATGGGCATCACCCGCCCCGTTGCTGTCCAGCGCTTTCACGGCAAATCCCGGCACATGCCGACGCTCGCCACGCTGCTGAATCCAGCAGCCCTGCGGCCCGTCGCGCACCACCATCAGCACATCCTTCGGCAGATAATCCGCCAACCGATCCAGCGCTTGAGAAATGTCAGTCGCCTCGGTAAAGCGCAGCGCCTCGACGCTGTTGCTGGTCCACACATCGATGCGCGGCAGCAGCGCCAGGATCAACGGCGAGTCCGGCGACTCGACCAACGGCCCCGGATCAAACACCACGTTGATCGCCTGCGGCAGCGCCAGCGTCCAGTCCAGCAGAGCTTGCGCCTTGCCTGCATGCAGCAGGCTGTAACCGCTGACGTAGACATAATCGCCCGCCTCGGCGGCCACGCTGTTCAGGTCGTCTTGCGTCACCTCGCCTTCGGCACCGATGTAGGAAATGAAACTGCGTTCGGCCGATGAGTCGGTCAGCGCCACGCACAAACCGGTGTCGCGCTGCGCCGCTTGTTCGATGCCGATGTGGATGCCTTCAGCGGTCATCGCCTGGCGCGCCAGATCACCAAAACGCCCGGTACCGTGGCGACCGAGATAGACCACGGGCAAACCATTACGCACGGCAGCCGCCATCACGTTGAAACCGCCGCCAGCCTCGAACGCGGCAGATTGCGCCAGCACATCACCGCCGATTTGCGGCAGCTGATCCACGGCCATGACCAGGTCGATGATGACCTGGCCGGTGTGCAGCATCTTAGGCATGAGCATTCTCGACTTGCGCGGCGCGGCGATCTTTTGCCCCGCCAAGAACCCAGTAAATGCCACCGGCCACCACGAAGGTCACGATCCAGCCGAGGCCGTTGTGGCCCAGCCACGAGTCGGACAAAAAGCCCTTGAACCAGACGTTCTCGGCCGTGGTGCCGATGGTGGTAAAGCTGAAGCCGAGCACGATGGCAATCGCCCACGCGCTGAACGCGCGCCACTCGATGCCGCCGCGATACCAATAGGCGCTGCTCGGGCTGACGTCGAGCAGGTCTTTGGGGCTGTAGTAGTGACGATGAAGCAGGTCAACGACGAAGATCCCGACCCACGCGGTGATCGGCACCGCCAGCAGCGAAATGAAGGTGATGAACGGGCCGTAGAAGCTGTCGGCAATCAGCATGAAGTAGATCGAACCGGCGAAGATCGCCACGATGTCGACCACTACCGCGTAGACGCGTTTGACCTTCAGGCCGAGGGTCAGCGTGGTCAAACCGGCGGAGTACACCGAGAGGTTGTTCGACAGCAGCAGGCCACCGAATGCGGTGATCAGATACGGCACGGCCATCCACGTCGGCAGCATGTCGCGGATGGCCACGATCGGATCAGTCGCCGAGGCGAGATCGTTGTTGCCCACCGACAGCAGGCCGCCGAGGGTGATCAGCAACACCAGCGGAATCCCCGCACCAAACGCCGCCGAAGCGACCAGTCGCACAGCCTTGACGCTGCGGTGCTGATAGCGCGACATGTCAGCACCGGCGTTGGCCCAGCCGATCCCGGTGCCGGCGGCCATGGTGCCGATGCCGATGATCATCGCGCTCAGCGGCGCAGGGGTGGCGTTGAATACGGCGCTCCAGTCGATGGTGGCACAGAGGAAGCCACCGACCAGAATGTTCAACGCACCGAACACGTAGGTCGCCCACTTCTGGATCACCAGCAAGGTGGCGTGGCCGAGGCCGGAAACCGACAGGGTCAGCAGCACGAAAATCGCGATGAAAATCAGCGTGAGCAGCGGCGCGCTTTTCGCTTCCACCGGGGAGCCGAACAGGATCGAGCACAACGACAGCAACACGAACGCGGCGGTGGTGGTGTTGACGGTTTCCCAGCCCAGCCGCGACATCAGCGAGACCAGCGTCGGGCCGATGTTGCCGCGCACACCGAAGATCGCGCGCGACAGGGTCAGGCTCGGCGCGCGGCCACGGCGGCCGGCAATCGAGATGATCCCGACCACAGCGAATGAACCGGCGGCGCCGACAATCGCGACGATGATCGCCTGCCAGATCGCCAACCCGCGAAACGCCACCAGCGTGGCACCCAGCGGCAGACCGAGAATGGAAATGTTGGCGGCGAACCAGACCCAGAACAGTTGCAGCGGATGACCGTTGCACTCGGCTTCCGGTACCGGCTCGATACCGCGGGTTTCCAGCTGCCCGGCGCTTGGCCCGGCGTTTGATGAACTCATGAACAGTGCTCCTGTTTGCCTTTATTGTGGTTGTGGCAATGACGCAATAAAACTTGCTTTTGTGGCGAGGGAGCTTGCTCCCGCTCGGCTGCGAAGCAGTCGTAAATCCAAACAATGGGGTATGTCTGACACAGTGTGTCGGCAGGGTTTGGGGCCGCTTCGCAGCCCAGCGGGAGCAAGCTCCCTCGCCACAGTTATGTGGTCAACGCAAGGCCAACAGCCCCTGCACCAACGGTTCAAGCTCCAGATGATTGACCGCTTTGACCGTGGCAATCATCGGTGCCGGCCAGCTCTCGAGACCCAGGCAGGCCCCGAGCATGGCGCCAAGAATCGCTGCGATGGTGTCGGTGTCGCCGCCAAGGCTGGCGGCCATGCACAACGCATCGAATGCGCTCATCTCGCCGACCGCCACTTGCTGCGCCAGGGCGAACGACACCACCACCGATTCCTGCGATGCCACCGAAGTGCCGATCACGTCGTACAGCAGATCCGCCAGCAGTGCCTTGTCACTGTCGACGCTGATGGTTCGCGCCCAACTGATGCGCGAGGCGATGCGCCCGCCGGCCACCCAGTGACCATGTGCCTCGGCCTGTTGCGCAATCTGCTGGCCGAGGTTCAGCGCCTCGCCCAGGTCCATGCCGTTGATCCCGGCCGAGACCACTGCCGCCACCGCCGCCGCGCTGGAAATTCCCAGTGTGGTGTTGTGCGTGACCTGACAGGCCTGGACCACGGCCTCGATGAAACGCTCGGGATCGGCGACGTCTGCCGCGATGCCCACTGGAGTAATGCGCATGGCCGCGCCGTTGGTGGTGCCGTAACGCCCGGCCTCCTCCGGCGAGTGACCGGCGAGGATCATTTCAATGGCGCGTTTGGTCGATGGCCCGAGCAGGTCCTGCGAACCCTTGGCCTGCATCTCGGCTTCCCACTCGATCAGCCGTTGAGCGAGGACTGCCGGTTCGATCCGGCCCTTGCCTTCAATCAGCAACTCCCCGACCAGAATCGCCTGTTCGGTGTCGTCGGTGATCGAGCCTTTGGGCATGTTGGCGGCGATCGGTTGCAGGGGACCAGCGTCCTGCAGATCAGTGATTTTGCCGAAGCGGGTCCTGATCGTTTCGCGGTTCAGCGACTGCGTCGGCATGCCCAGCGCATCACCGAGGGCCAGGCCATAAAACGCACCGAGGGCACGGTTGAGCGCGGTCATTTCGATTCTCCAAATTGCAGGTGCAGGCGGAAATGCACCGGGTCGAGCAGGCTTTCGACCTGCTCCATGAAACGGTTCTGCCGGTCGTAGGTGGTGCGCAGGGCCTTGAGGAAAACGGTGCCGACCGGGCGCCCGAGCAGTTCGGCGTCTTCGGCATTCAGCGGTTCGGCGCCGATCCACTGATCACCGCGTTCGCCGATGTAGCCGTAAGCGGCCAGGGTGATGGTCAGCGAGTTGTCGATCAGACCGACCCGCGGCAGGCTTTCCAGGCCTCCGGTCGCCGGCATCAAAGAGCGTTCGAGGGACACCAGGGTGCCATCGTTGGAACGACGGCGGCGGTCGAGGGTGATGAATTGCTCGGTGCCGAAGCGCGAGAGCAGATCGGGCCGGGTCACGGCTTCCAGACGCAGCACTTCGGTGTTGATCAGCGCCCCGCTGTCGGCCAGCGCCTGCGCCCAGCCGCTGCGCTGATCGAGCACCACACCGTCAAACGTGACGATCGAGCCGACCCCGCTTTGCGTGGCGATGTAATTGCGCCGCTTCAACTCGGCCAGCGCTTCGCGCAACGTGCCACGGCTGACATTGAATTCCTGAGCCAACTGATGCTCGCCGGGCAACAGAAAGCCGTCCTCCATGAGGCCGCTTTCGATGCGCCGGACGAGTTCGTCGACCACCCGTTGTTTCTTGTCAAATCGTACCTGTCTAATCATGTACAAAGTGATACCCGAAACGGGCGCACACGAGCAAGAAATATTTGCGGGGGCAGACAGAAGGCGGGGGATGACGCAGTCCATTG
>NZ_JANLOG010000028.1:0-33144 GCF_025466205.1 Pseudomonas sp. 13B_3.2_Bac1 | reverse complement strand
CAGCTCCTACAGGGATCGCGAGTGGGTTAAAACCGGGATAAAAAAAGGGCCGCACCCTGCCAAGGAGACGGCCCCGGAAAAACGTAAATCCTGTTACCGCGCAGTGATCACCGACAACTTGGTAATCCCTGCCCGCTCGATCGAGGCCATGGCCCGCGCCACTTCGCCGTAGTTCACCCCGTCGTCGGCCTGCAATTGCACGCGCACTTCCGGGTCCTTGGCCTTGGCCGACTTGAGGTTGAATTCCAGCAAGTCCGGCTGAATTTCATCCTTGTTGATAAACAGTTTGCCGGCGCCGTCGATGCTCACCACCAGCGGATCTTTCTGCTCGACCGGTGCTACTGCTTCGGTCTTTGGCAGGTTGATCGGGATCGCGTTGGTCAGCAGCGGCGCGGTGACGATAAACACCACCAGCAGCACCAGCATCACGTCCACCAGCGGCGTCACGTTGATCTCGCTCAGCACCTCGTCGCTGTCTTGCGTGGAGAAGGCCATATCAGGACGCCTCCTTCACTTTTGTTGCGTTGCCCGGTGCCGCTACCTTGTTTGCAGTCGGGTGGATCAGCACTCGGAACGCACTCTTCTGCGCCAGGCTGTAGAAGTCGTGGGCGAAGTCATCCAGATCCGCCGCCGTCAGTTTCAGACGCCGCAAAAAGTAGTTGTAAACCAGCACCGCCGGCACCGCGACCGCGATCCCCACTCCGGTGGCAACCAGTGCCGCACCGATCGGACCGGCGACGGTTTCCAGGCTCGCCGAGCCTGCCGCGCTGATGCCCTTGAGCGCTTCCATGATTCCCCACACCGTGCCGAACAGACCGATGAACGGCGAGGTGCTGCCAATACTCGCGACCACCGCCAGACCGGTTTCCAGCGAACGCCGTTCGCGGACGATCTGCTGGCGCAAGGCACGCTCAAGGCGATCCTGATGGTTGATCGCCTGACTCAGGTCATTGGCCTGTGGCGCTTCGCCGACCTGGATCGCCGCATAACCGGCCTGTGCCACCCGAGCGGCAGCGCCGGGTTGGGTTTCGCTCAACTCGGCGGCGGAGTCGAGACTCGACGCCGCCCAGAAACGTTTATGAAACCTGCGATCCTGCGCCTTCAGACGACCGAACTGCACAGCCTTGAGCAGCGCCAGTCCCCAGGTGGCAACGGAAAAAACCACCAGCAGCCAGATCACCGCGCTTTCGATGGATTCCAGTGGAGAGGCCAGTAACGTCATGATGTATTCCCTCGTGTGTGGGAGCCGAGCTTGCTCGCGATGGCGGTTCCAGACACACCGCGAGAATAAAGTCAGCTGATTACCAATTAATGAATCTTGAAATCGATGGGCACGCTGACCCAGCCGTCCTGGGCGACATCACCCTGCTTGGCCGGCACAAAGCTCCACTGCTTGACCGCGCTTAGCGCCGCATCGTCGAGTTGCTGCCGACCGCTGCTTTTCTGAATCTGGATCTCACCGGGCTTGCCGTTGGCCAATACGTGCACCCTCAGCATCACCGTGCCTTCCCAGCCGCGACGCTGGGCCAGCGATGGATACTCCGGCGCAGGGTTCTTCAGGTACGCCGCGTTGGCCGAGGCCGGTGTCACTGGCGCGGGAGCCGGTGGCGCGGGTGGTGCCGGCGCGGCAACCGGAGCGGCCGGTTGGGGCGGCGCCGGAGGTTGCTCGAGCGCTTTGGGTGCCGGTTTCGGCACCGGTTTGGCCACCGGTTTCGGCTTGGGCTTGGGAATCGGTTTGGGTGGCGGCGGCTTCACCGCCAACTCGTCTTCAACCGGCGGCGGTGGCTCAACCACCGGTACCGGTGGCGGCGGTTCGACCACCGGCGGCGCGGGTGGCGCCGGCCGCGAAAACTCGATGGTCATCGGCGGAATTTCCGGCGGCACGATCGGCAACGCCGGCGTCGGATGCTGGTTGATCCAGTAGATCACCGCGCCGTGCACCAGCAGCGCCAGCACGCCGAGCAGAATGGTTTCACGGCGGCTCAGAATGCCCTTGGGCGCACGCTGCAAACGCAGCTGCCCCAGCGGCACACGATGAGGCCGGCCGAGATCGACCAATTCGCCACTCGGTGCCTGGCGCCACAGCACCTCCTGTGCACTGGCGGCGGTCTGGACATTGCCCATTGATTCACTCCCTGCGGTCTCTTTGCGAAGTACCCGACGGGTCGCCGCAAACATCCCCCGGGCGACCGGTCGTTGGGTGAATCATTGGAGCAATTGCTTATCTCCGAAAGTAACTTTTCTTGATGTGCTTAGTCTTTTTAAGAATATAAATTTCTGCCGAATGTCGCGAAGCCGCGGCCGGTAAGGGCTAGCGTCCGGGCGCAGATTTACAATGCTTTTCAAGCATGAAAAATATTCGGCGAAGGCATGCGAAAACCGTTCAATCCGGGCTTTTTCACGGCTCTTGTCGGACAAATTCCAGGCCGGTCAGCGCGACATCCCCTGACAGGTCGGCCGCACTACCCATTGCACGCAGGCGTGCATAGGTCTGATCGGCGGAGAACATTACCCACGCTTGTCGCCTGCCATCGGTCATCTGCGTGCTGAAGGAGATGGCGATCGTGCCTGTTGAAAAGCCGTGCTTGAAATGAAAATTGCCAAACGCGAGCGGGTGGTCGATCCCGGACAGCGACAATGTGCCGGTGAAACTGCCGGTGCGGTCATCGCCCTCGGTCAGGGTCAACGTTGTCGCGGAAGGCTCGTGGTGATAAACGCCGTTGATCGTGGACATGTGCAGCATCCTTGCTTGGTTTATTTGAAGAGAGACAGCGGGCGCCCGCGGCGCCTCAGGCATTGCGCAGCAAGTCACCGGGCAACGTGCTGACCGCACCGTCGTAGGTGACGCGCACGCAGTGGCCGCGCAGTTCGTGGGTGCCACGGCTTGGCGAAAACAGGGTCAAGGCGAAGTAACCGTGATCCTGGTTAGCCGCCAGGAGCGAAACCACGGTGGGAGGCTGATAGCCGTTGAGGCTGGAATAACGACCGTTGACGATGCTGTAGTTGACGCCTTCGTGATGCAACGTGCCACCGAAGACGCCGGTGCGATCATCGGAATCGACAATGGTCAGAGAGGGACCATCAAGGGTATTGGAATAAAGTCCGTTTTGCATGTAAGCATCCTGATCGAGTGATGAAGTTCGCAGCGAGCTTAGAATCAAGCACAAGCAAACTCTGTCATCCAAAGGAAGTACGATAGACATGAAAACGACTTATTGAGTGTAAGAAAAAGCCGCCGAGCTTAAATAGCGCGGCGGCTTTTTTGTGACTCCAGATTACTGTTTGATAAATTCTCCAGCCAGCCCCACAACATCACCATCAAAGTTGGTACGCGAACCCACCGCACGAACTTTCGAATAGTTGTGATCCGGTGAGAACAGCGTCCAGGATTGAAAACCGGTGCCGTCATTCAGAGCCGCGAAGGTGATGATCGTAGGCTGCCCGGTGCTGTTCTGGAAATGGTAATGCCCGTAAGCGATGTCGTAGTTCACGCTGTTCTGGCTGAACTTGGACATTTTCAGCTTAATCATTATTTCTTTTTATTCTAAGAATAGCTCAAGCAAATCGTTCAAAGCCCGCGCACCTGTTAGTTCTTACAGGTGACAACCGCCGCGTGATGCGCATTAAATCAAGTCGTTGAATTAATTAAATAGTCACCACTTTAAGGATGAAAAAATGAATGCCAAATCATTGATCAGCTCGATTGCACTGCTCTCGGCTGCATATCTGTCTACTGTAAATGCTGACACCGAAAGCCCACAGAATGTGATCCCAAGCGGTCAGGTTTCCATTGATCCCGCTAAAGCGTCCTACCCTGCGGTAGCAAACGATACCTCATTGAGGGTTGTGAATAATTCCAGCGATCCCATCTATGCGATACAGAAAGGCGTCAAATACACAGTTGAATCCCATGCATACACGGATTTGGATTACGGGAAGGGGATCGTGACCCTGACCACCTCCAAAAAGGAGGCGGTCATTAAATTCGTCAACTTCGAGGGGCACAGTCCAAGGTGCCCTCCGGGCGCCTGCCTGATCGTGCAATGAGGGTTGCCGGAACAAGTCAGAAGTCGTAGCGACCGGTAACGCCGAGGGTGCGCGGCGTACCGAGCAGGCCTTCATAACCGCCGTTGCCGCCGGTCCACAGGGTCGTGTAGTAGGTCTTGTCGAAGGCGTTTTTCAGCCATAGCGAAACGTCCCACTGGCCCTGATTGAAATCACCGCGCAGACCGGTGGACAGGTTGACCACCGCGTAGCTCGGGATCTGCCCGTAGTCGGAATCTTCGACCGTGCCCACCGCTTTCGAGCGGAACGCGTAGCTGGCGGTGACGTAGGGTTCGAAGCCGTTGGCCAGATTCCATTTGTATTCGCCGTTGGCGTTGCCGATCCATTTGGAAGCGCCGACCACCTGGTGGCCGCTGAGATCGCAGGACGCCGGTGCGCCCGGGGCCTGGCTGATTTCCGGCGGGCATGGCGCATCTTTGTACGAGAGGTAACTGACGTCGTTGTACGAGCCGTTGAAGTTCAGCGTCAGGCCGCGCAACGGAATCACCGTGCTTTCGAATTCGACGCCGTGCGAGCGCACCGAGCCGGCATTGGTCAGGTATTGCACGCGGTTGACGTCGTCGTAGGCGTTGGTCTGATAGGCGTTGACCTGAGTCCAGAACACGTTGGCGTTCAGCTGCAGACGCCGATCCCACAGGGTGCTCTTGAAGCCGAGTTCGGCGTTGTTGGCGCGCTCGGTGCCGATCAACAACGAGTCGGCGCCAGCAGTTGGTGCCGAACCCACCGCGAGGTTCACGCCACCGGATTTTTCGCCGTGGGACAGCGTGGCGTAGCCGAGCAGATCATCGGTGATGCGGTAGCTGAGGTTGAGCAACCCGGAGGGGCTTGAGCTGTACTGGTTGAGATCGCCGGAATCGTAGGCGCCAGTGCGTCCGCGTCGTGCAGTGGCCGCGGCACCGGTCACCGCAGCGCCACCGACTGGTGCATCGCGAGTGACCCAGGCGGTTTTTTCTTCATAGGTGCCGCGCACCCCGGCGGTGAAATCCAGGCGCTCGGTCAGGTGCCAGGTGCCTTGGGCGAACAACGCGAAACTGTCGGTCTTGATATGGCCGTTGCCCACGCTGTCAACGTTGGCCAGCGCACCGCGTGGCGTGCCGTTCCAGATGTCGGCCTGCGGGCCGTAATAGGCGAAGGATTTGTTGTCCAGATCCGAGCCGAAGTAGTACGCGCCCACCACGTAATCGAAGAACTCGCCCTTGGGCGAGGCCAGGCGAAATTCCTGCGAGTACTGTTTGTCTTCGACCGAAACGCCAGCGTTGTAGGTCGCCGCGACGTTGAGACCGTCGTCGTTGGCCGGGGTGAAATTCCAGAAGCGATAGGAGCTGATCGAGGTCAGGGTGAAATCGCTCGGCAGCGTCCAGTTGGCCTCCACCGACGTGCCGCCCTGATGCACGGTGACGTGCTGATCGTTGTCCAGATTGACCTTGCGGTGCGAGCCGTTGACCAACGTCGCACCGGCGGCATCGGCCCGCGACTGGTACAGGTTGACGCCATTGATGGTCGGCCCGGTGTTGTACAGCACGCGGGTGCCGGCGCTGGAGTCCTCTTCGTTGTAGTCGCCGATCCAGCGCAGGTTGAAGTCTTCGTTGGGCTTGAACAGCAACTGCGCACGGAAGCCATCGCGCGAGCCACCGTTCAAATCATGGCCGTTGTATTCGTTCTTGATGTCGCCGTCGCTGCGGGTGCGATAGGCCGAAAAACGTCCGGCCAGCTCATCGTTGATCGGCCCGGAAATGGTGCCCTTGGTCTGGAAATAACCGTCCTCGCCGAACGAGGTTTCGATGCTGCGCTCAGGGGTGAAGGTCGGCGCGCGGGTGCTGATGTTGATCACCCCGGCGGTGGTGTTCTTGCCGAACAGCGTGCCCTGCGGCCCGCGCAGGACTTCGAGCTGTTCGATGTCCATCAGGTCGAATACCGCCATCCCCGGACGGCCCAGATACACGTTGTCGATGTACAGACCGACACTGCCCTCCAGACCGTCGCTGGCCGGGTTGTTGCCGAGGCCACGAATCGACACGCTGGACTGGCGCGCATGCATGTAGGCGACGTTGACGCTCGGCACCAGTTGCTGCAAATCCTGAATCCGGTAAACGCGCTGCGTCTCCAGAGTCTGGCCGCTGACCACGCTCATCGGCGTTGGCACATCCTGCGAACTTTCTTCGCGGCGGCGGGTGGTAACGGTCACGGTCTCCAGCTGCGAGCTGTTGGCCGCAGGCTTGCCGGCGGGAGCCGGTGGCGGGGTATCGGCGTCGGCGGCGTAGCTGTGAGTCCAGCTGGCACTCCCCGCCAGCAACAGGGCCAGAGGCAGGCGTTTGAGCCGTCGTGGCGTTAAGGGTGACGCAAGGTTCAACGGACTCATGGCGCGGCTCCTGGTCAAAAAACACACAGTCAACTTTTGCGCTGTATATTCTTTAAAGTTATTTATTTATGTTTTTACAAAGATTTACTGCATAAGAGATTGCCTTTATAAGGAGTCGACCTAATGCATATCCAATGCATTTCCCGGATATTTTTTATGTGAAAAATGCATATCGACTTGCGCCAACTTCGACACTTCATCGCCCTCGCCGAACAACGCAGCTTCGTCGCCGGCGCGCAGGCGGTGAACCTGTCGCAGTCGGCCTTCAGCCGCAGCATTCAGGCGCTGGAACACAGCGTTGGCTGCCAGTTGGTCGACCGTGGACGCAAGGATCTGCCGCCGACCAAGCAGGGCCAGGTGCTGCTCGAGCACGCGCGGCGACTGGTCAGCGGCGCGCAGCAGATGGCCAACGAGATCAGTCAGTTCAATGGTCTGGAAGCGGGCGAACTGCGCTTCGGTTGCGGCCCGGCGCCAGCAGCCGGATTGATCCCGCGCGCCATCGGCGCGTTCATCGGGCGCTACCCGAAAGCGCGGGTGCAATTTCAGGTCGATGACTGGCAGAGCCTGAGCAAACGCCTGCTCAGCGAAGAGTTCGAATTCTTCGTCGCCGACACCCGGCACTTCGAAGCCGATCCGGATTACCTGACTTACCGCCTGCGGCCACGCAAATGGCATTTCTGCTGCCGTGCCGGGCATCCGTTGGCGGCGTTTGAACGGGTCTCGGCCGAGCAACTGATGAGTTATCCACTGGCGGTGAGCATTCGTCCGCCGAACCTGCGCAAGGTCATCGTCGACCTCAGCGGCCGCCCGGACTTCACCCCCAATGTCGAATGCGAAAACAGCTCAAGCCTGCTCAGCGTGGTGCTGCGCTCGGATGCCATCGGGATTGTCGGGGCGTATTCCGATGCGCTGCATCAGGCCAAGGGTGAGCTGGTGTGTTTGCGGATCGAGGGTCTGGCGGATGATCTGGAAGAGCTGTACACCCGCTACGGGATTGTCAGTCGGGCGGGGTATCGGTTGTCGCCGCTGGCCGAGGCGATGATTGAGCAGATCAAGGCGATTGATGCGGTGGATGATGAGGTGTGTTCGCTGGAGAATTTTGCCGTCTGAGCCACCCTCTTCGCGAGCAAGCCCGCTCCCACATTTGGAATGCGTACTCCTGTGGGAGCGGGCTTGCTCGCGAAGGCGTCGCCACTCACACCGATGCATCCACTGCATAAAACCCATTCCCCAAATGCACTTGCCGAACACCCCTGCCGAAAGCGACAACCCTCGCCTGTCTTTCTGACCGGTGAACCCCATGTCCAACCCGCAAAACCCTGTGCGCAACGTGCTGTACATCATGTGCGATCAACTGCGCCGCGATTACCTGTCCTGCTACGGCCACCCGCATCTGCACACGCCGAACATCGATCGCCTGGCCGCCGCCGGCGTGCGCTTCAGCCGTGCCTACACCCAGGGCACGATCTGCGGCCCGTCGCGGATGTCGGCCTATACCGGACGCTACGTCAGCAGCCATCAGGTCGCATGGAACGCCGTGCCATTGCCGCTGGAAGAGCTGACGATTGGCGACTACCTGCGCCCCCACGGCATTCGCACCGCGCTGGTCGGCAAGACCCACGCCACGGCCAATGTCGATGCCCTGCAGCGACTGGCGATCAGCCCGGACAGCGCACAGGCCGAGGTGCTCAACGAGGTCGGTTTCGAACCGTACTTTCGCCACGACGGAATCTTCCCCGACGACCCGTTGTTCGACGACAAACGCGAATCCGCGCCCTACACCCACTACCTGCGCGAGCAGGGTTTCGACGGGCGCAATCCCTGGCACGACTGGGCCAACGCCGCCGAAGGCGAGAACGGCGAAATCCTCAGCGGCTGGCACATGCGTCATGCGCATTTGCCAGCGCGAATTCCCGAGCAGTTCTCTGAGACTGTCTACACTACTAATCGAGCCATCGACTTCATCACCGAGCAAGGTGATAAATCCTGGTGTTTACACCTCTCCTACATCAAACCGCACTGGCCCTACATCGTACCGGCGCCATACCACGCCTTGTACAGTACGAAATCGATTCTCGAAGCGGTCCGCGCGACGCCCTCCGAAGCCAGCAAACACCCCGTATACACGGCGTTTCGTCAACATGAGGAAAGCCTCAACTTCTCCCGTGATTCAGTACGATTGAATGTAATCCCTACCTACATGGGCCTGATCAAGCAGGTGGATGACCAACTCGGGCGCCTGTTCGATTTTCTGCAGAGCAACGGCAGGTGGGATGACACGTTGATCGTGTTCACCAGCGATCACGGCGACTTTCTCGGCGACCACTGGCTGGGCGAGAAGGAGTTTTTGCTGGAGCAAGCGGTGGGCGTGCCATTGATCGTGCGCGACCCGCGCGCGGCGGCGGATATCACTCGGGGTACGGTGGATGAGCGACTGGCGGAAACCATTGATGCGTTGCCGACGCTTCTCCAGGCCCTGGGCTTGCCGGGGGCCGAGCATCGCCTGGAAGGACGCTCGCTGATCCCGCTGTTGCACGGCGAAAACCCCGACTGGCGTCGCTACGCGATCAGCGAATACGACTACGCCTTCCAGGCCCCGGCGCGCGAGCGACTTGGCCAGCCGATCGACCGTTGCCGCATGACCATGGTGCGCAGCGAGCGCTGGAAATATCTGGCGTACGACGGCTTCCGGCCGCAGTTGTTTGATCTGCTGAATGATCCGCAGGAGTTGCGCGATCTGGGTGAGGACCCGGCATACGCGGCGGTGCGCGAAGAGCATGCGGGGTATCTGTTCGAATGGGTGCGCGGTTTGAAGCGGCGGACGACCATCAGCAATCAGGAGATCGATCTGCGCGGGCAGCGGTTTCGCTATGGCGAGCCTGAGACCGAGAAAGTCGTGCAGATTGGCGTTTGGTGAAAGAGCTTCGCGAGCAAGCCCGCTCCCACAGGGTTCTGTGTCGTTCACATCCACTGTGTTCAACACATTTCTACTGTGGGAGCGGGCTTGCTCGCGAAGAGGCCCGATCAGACGCCGACGAGCTCGGCACCTTTGATGGTTTGACTACGCTGCCCCGAAACCCCCACCGGCACCTCCCCCTTGAGCGTCACCCGGCGCACGATGCGATCCTGGGTGCCGTAATCATCAATCGCATAATGCTGGGTCGAACGGTTATCCCAGATCGCCACGTCACCGGCCTTCCAGCGCCAGCGCACGGTGTTTTCCTGACGAATTACATGGCTCTGCAACAGGCCAAACAAGTGCGCCGAATCGGCCTGCGAATAACCCTTGATGCGTTTGACGAAGTGCCCCAGCAGCAAGCTTTTCTCGCCGCTGATCGGGTGTACGCGCACCACCGGGTGTTCGGTCTCGTAGACGGTCGAGGTGAAGATCTTGCGATAGCGCTCAAGCTTCTCCGGCGACACGTCCGGCTTGGCCCCGGCGTAGTCGTATTCGTTGCTGTGTACGGCGACCAGTTTGTCCGCCAGCTCGCGCAGTTCGGTCGGCAGTTCGTTGTACGCAGTCGCGGTGTTAGCCCACAGGGTGTCGCCACCGAAGGCCGGCGCCACCACCGAGCGCAGGATCGAGGCTTTCGGGTAGGCGTCGACGAAGGTCACGTCGGTGTGCCAGGAGTTGGCGCGCTGGCCTTCGGCCCCGTCCAGCTCCAGCAGATAACGCGTGCCCTCACGCACCGGTACGGTCGGATGCGCCACGGGCTCGCCGAGCAGATGGGCGAAGGCTTCCTGGCGCTGATCGTCGAGCTGGGTCTGCTCGCGGAAGAACACCACCTTGTACTGGATCAGCGCCTGCTGAATGGCTTCGACCGTGGCGGCGTCCAGCTCACCGGACAGGTGCACGCCACGAATCTCGGCGCCGATACGGCCGGCCACCGGGTGGATTTCCAGCGCGTGGACAGCGGGTTTTACAGCGAGTGCGGCATTGCTCATGGGTAGACCCTCATCGACTGCTTGCGGTTGGCGGCAGCGAAACATCGCTCTATCTATATTCCATTTACATCTAATAGATATTCACATGCTTCGTTGACGGAATAAGAGCTTGCATTTAAAACCTCAAGCAACCCTCGTCGCAAATGCCTTCGAGCTATTTTTAGGATGCCGGAAAAGCATATGGATCTTCGCCAGTTGCGCTACTTCATCGCCCTCAACGAACACCGCAGTTTTGTCCGTGCGGCAGACGCCATGGGCATCACTCAACCGGCGTTCAGCCGCAGCATTCAAGGGCTGGAGCAAGAGTTCGGCTGCGTGCTGGTGGATCGCGGCAACAAAGATCTGCGCCCGACACCCGAAGGCCAGGTGGTACTGCAACACGCCCTGACCCTGGTGCAAGGCGCGGCGCTGCTCAGCGCGGAAGTGACGCAGATGACCAAGCTTGATGCCGGGGAACTGCACTTCGGCTGCGGCCCGGCCCCGGCGGTGAAACTGGTGCCGGATGCGGTGGCGCAATTCATCAACGCGCACCCGAAAGTGCGCACCTGTTTTCAGGTGGATAACTGGGAAAAACTCAGCCGTGCGCTGAGCCGTGAAGAGATCGAATTCTTCATCGCCGACATCCGCCACTTCGAAGCCGATCCGAACTTCCAGACCCAGGCCCTGACGCCCAAGCGCGGCGTGTTTTTCTGCCGGCCCGGGCACCCGCTGCTGGCCAAGGAAAGCCTGTCGACCAACGACATGTTCGACTACCCGCTGGCGACCACGCTGATCCCCCCGGGGATTCGCAAACTGCTGGCGAACCTCAGCGGCCGGATCGATTTTTCCCCGACCATCGAGACCGAGCACTTCCCGGCGCTGGTGAAAGTGGTGCTGCAATCGAATGCCATCGGCATCGGTACGGCAGAAGCATTTTACGAGGACATTGCCCAGGGTTCACTGGCGCTGCTGCACTGGCGCAACCTGCCGCAGAATCTGGAGAGCATGAACGCGCGCTGCGGGATTGTCAGTCGTACCGGGTTTCGTTTGTCGCCGGCAGCGCGGGCGATGATCGAGACGTTGGTGGCGGTGGACAAGCAGGAAGTCAGCGTCGCGGTTTGAGGACGCCTTCGCGAGCAAGCCCGCTCCCACAGGGGACCGTTGTGAATACACAATCTGTGTTCACTGAAGATCCTTGTGGGAGCGGGCTTGCTCGCGAAGAGGCCCGTCCAGACACTGAAGATTCAGAGCTTGGCCGCCGCCAGTTCAGGTGCCACCCAATCGCTGACCTTGAACGGCTTGCGAATCAGCTTCTGCTGCGCCGCCAGATCCACCGAGTCCTGCAATTTGCCGAGGAATACCGGGTCCAGCGTCGACGGAAACACTTCGCTGAGTTTCTGATCCTGCAGGTCCTGGGTCAGGATCACCGGTGGATAACTTGCCAGCCCCGACACCAACTGCACGTAGGCATCCTTGTTGCTGTCCTGGGTCAGCCAATCCACCGCCTGCTGCTGCGCCTTGAGCAGTTTCGCCACGACCTCAGGATGCCCGTCGACAAACTTGCCGGCCCCCACCAACACCGATTGCACGCTACCGGCGCCCCCCAGGTCCTTGGTGTTGAGCGGCAATTCGGCCAGCCCCTTGCTCTGCAAAGCGGCCAGACCTGAGCTGCCCCACGACGCATCAATCTGCTTGGCCGCCAGCGCGGCGGTGGCCCCGCTGAAGTCGAGATTGATCACCTTCAGATCCTTCTCGCTCAAGCCTTGACTGGCCAGCGCCGCATCAAACGACAACTGGGTGGCGGTGCCACGGAAGATCGCCACGCGCTTGCCTTTCAGATCCTGCAGGGTCTTGATCCCCGACCCCGGCACCACGCCCAGATATTGCTTCACCCCACGCGCACTGGCGCTGAGCAAACGTGTGTCGAGGCCATTGGACTTGCCGATGATCGCCGCGAGGTCGCCCAGATACGCCAGATCGACCTGACCGTTGGCAAACGCCTCGTTGATCACCGGCCCGGCGCCCTTGAAGAAGCTCCATTGAATCTTGATGCCCTGATCGGCGAACGCTTTTTCGAAGATCTGCCGATCACGCAGCACATCCACCACACCGCCGCCGCTGTGCTGGGTGCCGGCGCTCAGGTCGGGCACGGCGATCCTGATTTCCTTGAGCTCGTCGGCCTGCGCGGTAAACGCCAGCAGGCCCGCCAATGCCGGGATGGCAAACAGACTGAAGACTCGTTTGAAGGGAAGGTTCATGGGTGCGGCTCCTTGATCACGACGGGCGTTGAGGAGCCGAAAGTAGGCCGAAGCATGACCTTCGCTTAAATACTATAAATGCACATTTTTATAGCTTTTGACGCTAAGCAAGCAACGACGAGGGTTGCAGCGGCGTATGCATTAACAGCATCGAAAATATTCTTCGAATGCATTGGATGCGCGTCGGGCTGCAGGCCTTAAATGGTCTGACTTATCTCTCAATAGAATTGATTTGAATTTTTATAGATCGAATTTGCATACACCGCTAGCCAAATGTGGGAGCGGGCTTGCTCGCGAAGGGGTCGCGTCATTCGCCATCACCGGCGCCTGACATTGCGCCTTCGTGAGCAAGCCACTCCCACCAAGCAAAGCGGTTCGCCATGCAACCCGACAACGGAGGTCACCCATGGCCCGTGATTCCTTGCTCAGTCTGCCACTGCCGGCGCCGCCACTGAAAAGTCGGCGCGCGTGGCCGAGCCTCAACCAACGTCTGTTGCCATGGCTGCTGCCGATCAGCCTGTTCGCGCTGTGGTGGCTGGCCGCGCGCAATCAATGGATGAGCGAGCAGATCCTGCCGGCGCCATCGCTGGTGTGGAACAGCGCCATCGAGCTGTCCCAGGGCGAGCTGTGGAGTCATTTGTGGATCAGCCTGCAACGCCTGCTCTGGGGCTTGCTGGCAGGGATCTCTGCGGGCGCGGTGCTGGGTGCTGCGCTGGGCTTCAGCCGACGTCTCGAACGCCTGGTTTTCCCCACGTTCGCCGGTCTGGCACAAGTGCCGACGCTGGCATGGATTCCGCTGTTCATGGTGTTTTTCGGCATCGGTGAAGTGCTGAAACTGGTGGTGCTGATCAAGGCCATCGTGGTGCCGGTGACCCTGCATACCTTGGTCGGCGTTCGTGATGCGCAACCGAAACTGCGCGAAGCCGCGGCCGTATTGCGTCTGCCGTCGTACCTGCTGATCCGGCGCCTGGTGCTGCCCGCTGCACTGCCGGCGTTCATGGCTGGCGTGCGTCTGGCCCTGGCCGCTGGCTGGACTTCATTGCTGGCGGTGGAGCTGTTGGCGTCCAGCGAAGGCATCGGTTACCTGATGGTCTGGGCACGGCAACTGTTCATGCTCGACATCGTGTTCGTGTGCATCGTGGTCATCGGTGTGCTCGGTGTAGCGATGGATCGCGGCATCGGTTTTCTCGACCGCAAACTGGTGCACTGGCCGCACCCGGCGACTGCGGAAATCCGCCGTGGCCCGCGCTATGAAGGCTGGCAGCGGTTGCAACCGTGGCTGTTGCCACTGGGCCTGATTGGCGTCTGGCAAGTGGCGAGCGATCAGCAGTGGGTCGATGCGAACATCCTGGTCAGCCCGCTGGCGGTGCTGGACACGACCAGGAACGGTCTGCTCGACGGCACGCTGATCAGCGGCATGGCCTTGAGCCTCGGTCGTACCCTTGGCGGGTTGCTACTGGGCGGCGGACTTGGTTTCGCCCTCGGCTTGCTGTTGGGGCTTTCACGTACCAGCGAACGGCTGCTCGGCCCGACCCTTGCCGCCATTCGCCAGATCGCGATTTTTGCCTGGGTGCCGCTGCTCACCGCGTGGTTCGGCTTGGGTGAATTGGCGAAGTGGGTGTTCGTCGCCCTCGCCGCGTTTTTCCCGCTGTTCATCGCCACCCAGCGCAGCGTCGCCAACCTCTCGCCACAACTCAACGAGGCCGCGCAGGTGCTGCGCCTGAGCCTCGGTCAGCGCCTGCGCCGTCTGGTGCTGCCGGGTGCGGCGCCGGGGATTTTCGCCGGACTCAGGCTGAGCCTGATCTACGCCTGGCTCGGCACCATCGGCGCCGAATACTTCATGCCGTCCAACGGCGGCATCGGCAGCCAGATGATCGGTGCCCAACAACTGCTGCGCATGGACCTGATCATGGCCGGGATGCTCCTGGTCGGCCTGACCGGCGCCCTGCTCAACCTCATCGGCCAACGCCTGGAAATTCGCGCCACTCGCTGGAGACACGCATGAACGCACCGATTGTCAGCTTCACCCACGTAGGCAAATCCTTCGACGTCGACGGTTTCGAACTGGAGGCGATTCGCGAATTCAACCTCGACATCGCCGAGGGCGAATTCGTCGCCATCGTCGGTTCCAGCGGCTGTGGAAAATCCACCTTACTGCGCTTGCTGGTGGGTCTGGATACGCAGTTTCGCGGGCAGATCAGCGTCGATGGCAAAGCCGTCAGCGGCATCGGCGGCGAGCGCGGCATCGTGTTTCAGGAGCATCGCTTGTTTCCGTGGCTGACCGTGGCCGACAACATCGGCCTCGGCCTGGTCAACGAACCATTGAGCGCCGCTGAAAAGCAGCAGCGCATCAACGATTTCATCGATCTGGTCGGCCTGCGCGATTTCACCCGCGCCTATCCGCACCAGCTCTCCGGCGGCATGGCCCAGCGCGTGGCGATTGCTCGCGGGCTGGTCGCCAGCCCACGGATTCTGCTGCTCGACGAACCGTTCGGCGCCCTTGATGCACTGACCCGTCAACAGATGCAGGACGAGCTGCTGGCAATCCGCGACCGGGCAAAAATCACCACGATCCTCGTCACCCACGACGTCGAAGAAGCGATCTTTCTGGCCGACCGCGTGGTGGTGATGGAGCCGCGTCCGGGGCGGATCAAGCAAGTGGTCGATATCGCCCTGCCGCACCCGCGCCAGCGCAGCAGTTTCGACTTCCATCAGTTGCGTGAAGAGCTGCTGCACGAACTGACCAGTGACGACCATTACCAACCGAGCCTGCCGATACAGATCCGCGATCTGCCGCTGTCGTTCATTGCCTGCTGAGAGGAGCTTTTCGATGCCGCAACGCCCCAACTTTTTGGTGATTCTGGCCGACGATCTCGGCTTCTCCGACATCGGCGCGTTCGGTGGCGAAATCGCCACGCCGAACCTCGATGCCCTGGCCAATAACGGCCTGCGCCTGACCGATTTCCACACCGCGCCGACCTGCTCGCCAACCCGCTCGATGCTGCTGACCGGCACCGACCACCACATCGCCGGCATCGGCACCATGGCCGAAGCGCTGACCCCGGAGTTGATCGGCAAACCGGGTTACGAAGGCTACCTGAACGACCGCGTTGTGGCCCTGCCCGAGCTGCTGCGCGAGGCCGGTTACCAGACGTTGATGAGCGGCAAATGGCACCTCGGCCTGACCGCTGAACTGGCGCCGCAGGCTCGCGGTTTCGAGCGTTCGTTCTCGCTGCTGCCGGGTGCGGCCAACCACTATGGTTTCGAGCCGACTTACGATGAACACACGCCTGGCCTGCTGAAATCGACGCCAGCGCTGTATATCGAAGACGACACCTTTGTCGACGAATTGCCCAAGGATTTCTACTCGTCGGACGCCTTCGGCGACAAGCTGCTGCAGTACCTCAAGGAGCGCGATCAGAGCCGGCCATTCTTCGCCTACCTGCCTTTCTCCGCACCGCACTGGCCGTTGCAGGCACCGGCCGAGGTGGTCGAAAAATACCGTGGCCGCTACGACGCCGGTCCCGAAGTCTTGCGCCTCGAACGCCTGGAAAAACTCAAGGCGCTGGGGCTGATCGAGCCGGATGTCGAGCCACATCCGCTGATTCAACTGAATGCGCAATGGGACGCGCTGAGTGATGAGCAACGGCAGATTTCCGCGCGGGCCATGGAGGTCTACGCGGCCATGGTCGAGCGTATGGACTGGAACATCGGCCGGGTGGTCGATTACCTGCGCCAGCAGGGCCAACTCGATAACACCTTCATCCTGTTCATGTCCGACAACGGTGCCGAGGGGGCACTGCTGGAGGCGTTTCCCAAGTTCGGCCCGGAACTGCTGACCTACCTCAATCAGCATTACGACAACAGCCTCGACAACATCGGCCGCGCCAATTCCTACGTCTGGTACGGGCCGAGCTGGGCGCAGGTGGCGACCGCGCCGTCACGGCTGTTCAAGGCGTTCACCACCGAGGGCGGGATTCGCGTACCGGCGCTGCTGCACTATCCGCAATTGCCGATCAAAGGGCAGATCAGCCACGGTTTCGGCACGGTGATGGACGTCACCCCGACCATTCTCGATCTGGCCGGCGTGCGCCATCCGGGCAAGCAATGGCACGGCAAACCGGTGGCGCCGCTGCGCGGTAAATCGTGGCTGGGCTTTTTGTCCGGCGAGACGGCGCAAGTGCACGACGAGCACACCGTCACCGGTTGGGAATTGTTTGGCCGCCGGGCGATTCGCCAAGGGTCGTGGAAAGCGGTGTGGATCCCTGGGCCGGTAGGGCCGGCGACCTGGCAGCTTTATGATCTGAGCAGCGATCCGGGAGAGATTCATGATCTGGCGGCGCATCAGCCGGACAAGCTCAACAGCTTGATCGGGCATTGGCAGCAGTATGTGGAGGAGACCGGGGTGATTCTCAGTGCTTCGCCGTTTCAGCCGGATTGAGGTTGCCTGATCCGGTGCCTTCGCGAGCAAGCCCGCTCCCACCGTTGGAATGCGTTCCCCTGTGGGAGCGGGCTTGCTCGCGAAGAGGCCCGCAAATTCACCATCAAGCCTGAGCCGTACGCGCCTCCTCCGCTACCACTTCATCCCGACGAACAAACCGGTTCGCCCGCCCAAACGTGCCGAAATCATTGAACCGAACGCCCATCTCACGCATCACCTTGTGCGCCACCGGCACGGTCATCTGCCGGATGTAAAACGGTTCCTTCACCACAAAATGGTGAATCCCGTGGCTGCTGCCAAAGTTGAAGCAGAATGCCTGCAACGGCAACAACCACCACGGGTTCAACACCTGGCATTGCTGCAGCACATTACCCGCCTCGATGTCGCCGTAGTAATGCATGTTCGAGCTGATGAAGTGCAGGCAAAAGGTGCGCAGCACGTTCGGGCCGATGATCACCACTGCCGCGATGTCGATCACCTGCATCACCGACAGCGTGGTCGCCGACCATTCAATCGGTGAACCCAGAAGGTAGGCGATGCCATTCGCCGCATGGAAGCCGAGGAACACGTACCACGCGCCCCAATGCACCAGCGCCAGCGGCGCGTAGACCTTCAGCGTGCGTTTGATGATGCTGAATTTGTGCGCCCAGGTCTTGGCCCGCAGCATGCGGATGAACGCCGACATCACGTTATCGCCGACCATCAGCAAGCGCGCAAAACCCCAGGGCTCGCCGTTGGTGATCGCCCGCTCCTCCATGTCGGTTTCGGTGCCGGAGACCTTGTGGTGATTGAGGTGCAGGTGGCGGCGGATCCACGGGTTGATCGTGCTCGGCCGCGCCAGCCACACCAGGCCCATCATCAGGTTGTGCAGCACCCGTTGTTTGCGGAAATACATGCTGTGGATCAGGTCGTGTTCCAGCTCATGGGTCAAGGAGGCGAAAAACGCATTCAGCAGCAGGCACACCCACCACGCCATATGACCGGTGATGTACAGCGCTGCCGAACCGACCATCCCGGCCAGGGCGAAGGCCAGAATGCCGGCGCCGAGGGCATCCTGATGCTGCAGAATCGGGTAGCGCTCACGCAGTTCGACACCCTTGGCCAGCACCACTTCGCGAATATGCGCTGATCGCTGGGCAGCATTGTGTCGCGGGGGACTTGCAGAAGTACGGTCCATGCTTCCATCCTCTGGTTATTGATGTTCGCATCCTGCCTTGCGAAAGCTTTATTGATGATAGCCGTGAACGCCAACCTGTTGACCGGAAGCGCCAATCAGCATGAAGGAACCGACTTCTCTCGCCAGCTGGACCCGTGCCTTGCGCAAGCAACTCGATGCGCTGGGGCTGGACAGTCTCGGCCTGTGCCAGCAGGCCGGGCTCGACCCGCAGTTGATGGACGACCCGAACGCACGTTATCCGTTGTCCGGCACCACACGCCTGTGGCAACTGGCGGTGCAGTTCAGCGGGGATCCGGCGATCGGCCTGCGAGTGTCGCGGTTCGTCAGCCCGACCACGTTCCATGCGCTCGGTTACGCGCTGGTGGCCAGCGGCAGCCTGCGTGAGGTATTCGAGCGCATCGTGCGTTATCACCCGGTGGTCAGCGATGCGCTGGAACTGGAACTGAGCCGCAGCGATGACCGTTACCTGTTCCGTCTGAAAATTCCGTCAGGCAATCCGGCGCCGGCCTTCGAAGCCATCGACGCGTTTGCCGCGATCTACGTGCGCACCTGCCGCAATCGCCTCGGGCGCGACTACGCGCCGCTGGCGGTATACCTGCGTCGCCCGGAACCGTCCGATGCACATCAGTGGCACAAGGTATTCCGCGCCCCGGTGCATTTCTCCTGCGCCGAAGATCGCCTGGAGTTCGCCCTCGCCGACTTCGACAGTCACCTCGACGACGCCAACCCGGAATTGGCCGAACACAACGAAGCGGTGCTCAAGCGCACCCTGGCCCAGCTCAAACCGCTGACCTGGGAGCGCAAGGTGCGCGATGCCATCGAAGAGCAACTGCCCGAAGGCGAACCCAGCGCCGAACGCATTGCTCAAGCCTTGCACCTGAGCCTGCGCAGTCTGCAACGGCACTTGGCGGATGAGGGCTGCCGCTTCGACACGCTGCTCAACGAGAGCCGCGAAAACCTCGCGCTGCTGCACCTGCGCGATCCGCATTGTTCGTTGAGTGAAGTCAGCTACCTGCTGGGGTTTGCCGACACCAGCAGCTTCAGCCGCGCGTTCAAGCGCTGGACCGGGATGACGCCGGGGCAGTTTCGCGATCAGCTGCGCTGACTGATCCGGAATTTGCGCTGAACCTAATGGCCTCTTCGCGGGCAAGCCCGCTCCCACAGTGTCCGTGTCGTACCCAAAACTCATGTACACCCGACAAACCTGTGGGAGCGGGCTTGCCCGCGAAGGCGCCAGTCAGATCACCTCAAAACCCAGCTCAAACACAGTCCCAGTGACATCACTGCTCACCCGCACCCGCCCGCCATGCAATTGCATGATCGACTGCACAATCGCCAGCCCCAGCCCACCCGAGTCCCCAGGCTGCGCCCGTGAAGGGTCGACGCGATAGAAGCGGTCGAACAGTTTGCCCAGATGTTCTGGCGCGATCACCGGACCGTGGTTGTGTACCTGCAACCAGCACACGCCCGGTTCATCGCGGCGGCGCAGGCTGATCAGCGTGCCTTCATCGGCGTGGCGCACCGCGTTGGCCAGCAGATTACCGAGGGCGCGTTGCAGCAGTTGCTGGTCGGCCAACAGTTCGCCGTGCAGTTGGTTTTCCAGGTGCAACTGGCGATCATCGGCCAGGGCTTCGAAGTAATCGCACAGCTCGCTGCCGACGCTGTGCAGATCCAGCGTTTGCAAGTCGAGCGCGCGCTCTGCCTGTTCGGCGCGAGCAAGGAACATCAGGTTCTCGGCCATGCGCTTGAGGCGTTCGAACTCTTCCATGTTCGAGGCCAGCAGCTCCTGATACTCCGCCGTGCTGCGCGGGTGGTTCAGCGCCTGGCCGTTGCTGGCGAGCAAGGTGTGCAACGGGGTGCGGATCTCATGAGCGAGGTCGGCAGAAAACTGCGACAGCCGCTGCACGCTGTCGTCCAGTCGCGCGAGCATGCCGTTGAGCGCCTGCACCGGTTCGAGCAGTTCGGCGGGGGTGCCGCTGGCGGGCAGTCGCTGGTCGAGGCTGCGCAGATCAATCCCGCGCACCGCCGCGCTCAACTGGCGCAACGGTTGCAGACCACGGCGCAGCAGCACCAGGCCCAGCGCGAACGCCAGCAGCGCGCCCAGCCCGACGGCCAGGTACAGGCGCAGGCGATAACTGGCGAGCATCTGTTCACGTTCAGTGAGCACCTTGCCGGCGGTCACCGTCAGCGGTTCGCCGTTCGGCCCTTGGGCGTCACCGGACAACAGCGCCAGCTCGGCGCCGTCCGGCGCTTGCCAGGTCAGCACATCGCGGCGCTGTGGCGTTTGCTCGCGCGGGATTGCGTTCAATGGCGGTAGCTCGCGCTGGCGCGGGTTGATCGCGATCACGTTCGAGCCATCGGCCCGCCGCACCAGCAACAGGCTGTCGAGGTTACCGAGCATGTTCTGGTACAGCCGTGGCCGCGCCTGCAAGGCACCGAGGCTGTCGCTGTCGGCGAGCAAGGCGCGCACCTGCTCCAGTCGACCGAGCAACGCGAGGTCGTCGCGGTAGGCGATTTCCGAGGCCAGCGAGCGGTACAGAAACACGCCAATCACGCTCAACACCAAAGCGCAAACAATCGCGAACGCCAGCGCCAGGCGCCAGGCGATCGACTTAGAGCGCATCGTCCGGCGCTTCCAGTTGATAGCCGACGCCGCGCACGGTGTGGATCAGTTTCGGCATGTACGGGTCATCGACCTTGGCCCGCAAACGCCGCACCGCCACTTCGACCATGTTGGTGTCGCTGTCGAAATTCAGGTTCCACACCTGCGAGGCGATCAGCGTGCGCGACAACACTTCGCCCTGGCGGCTGGCGAGCAGTTGCAGCAGGGCGAATTCCTTGTTGGTCAGGGCAATGCGCTGACCGCCGCGACTGACCCGACGCCGTAGCACGTCGATTTCCAGATCGGCGATGCTGTAGGACTCGGCCTCGCGCAGCGGCCCGCGCCGCAGCAACGTGCGCACCCGTGCGAGCAATTCGGCGAAGGCGAAGGGTTTGAGCAGATAGTCGTCGGCGCCCAGTTCGAGGCCGCGCACGCGGTCTTCGATGGCGTCCTTGGCGG
Organism: Pseudomonas sp. 13B_3.2_Bac1; assembly: GCF_025466205.1. NCBI lineage: Bacteria > Pseudomonadati > Pseudomonadota > Gammaproteobacteria > Pseudomonadales > Pseudomonadaceae > Pseudomonas > Pseudomonas sp. 13B_3.2_Bac1. The sequence continues at coordinate 11,859 of NZ_JANLOG010000028.1, read as the reverse complement.
TCAGGAACAACACCGGGGTGGCGCCGCGCTGGCGGATCAGTTGCAGCAGTTGCCAGCCATTGAGGCCCGGCAGCATCACGTCGAGGATGATCAGGTCATATTCCTGCTGCTCGATGAAATAGCGCCCATCGAGACCATTGAGCGCCACGTCCACGGCAAAACCCGACTCGCCCAGGCCCTTGGCCAGGAAATTCGCGGTTTTGGCTTCATCTTCTACAACCAGCAAACGCATGGCACACCTCAATTGATCAGGCACACAGGCTAGGCGCCTTCGGCCCGATTGCCCATTACAAACTTGTAATCCGACTGACGGGGTTCTGACGAAGAGCGGCGGCTAAGGTGATGTCCTTCGCTTTTGGAGCCTGTCCATGACCGTCAAATACCTTGCAGCGAGCCTCGCCCTCGGCATCAGCGCCGGTGTTTTCGCCGCCCCTGAACTGCCGCGCCACGCTGACCTCGATCTGAAAACCGCACGCTTGCTGGCCGACACGGCGCTGAGCAACTGCACCGCCACGGTATCGGTGCTCGACCGTGGCGGCAACTTGCTGGTGACCCTGCGCGGCGATGGCATCGGCCCGCACAACACCGCTGCCAGCCAGCGCAAGGCCTACACCGCGCTGTCGACGAAAACCCCGACTCGGCTGTTCGCCGAGCGCGCCCGCAGCAATCCGGAAACCGCCAACCTCAACACCCTTGATGAGCTGCTGTTGCTCGGCGGCGGGATCCCGTTATTCGCCGCTGATGAACTGGTCGGCGCCATGGGCGTGGCCGGCTCCGGCGGCGGCGAGCAAGACGAAAGCTGTGCCATCAAGGCCGCCGAAAAGGCCGGCCTTACCCTCACCCGTTCCCAATAAGGAGACTGACCATGACCACCCTGCGCATGACCTTCGCCGCACTCGGCCTGAGTGCCTTCTCCAGCCTGGCGCTGGCCGCCGGCAACCCGCTGAGCGTGCACGTGCTCAACCTGGAAAACGGCCTGCCCTCGCCGGGCGTCAACGTGACCCTGGAAAAACACGTCGGCCAGAACTGGCAGCCACTGGCCCAGGGCACCACCAACGAGCAGGGGCGCATCGCCGAACTGTTCCCGGCCAAACAGCCTTTCGAGGCGGGCGAATACCGGGTGGTGTTCAAGACCGGCGAGTATTTCGAGAAGAACAAGCGCGAGACGTTTTTCCCGGAGATTCCGGTGATTTTCCAAGTGAAGCAGACTGACCAGCACTACCACATCCCGTTGCTGCTCAGCCCTTATGGGTTTTCGACCTATCGCGGCTCCTAGAAACAACAGCGATCACAGGTGGGAGCGGGCTTGCTCGCGAAAGCGGTGTGTCAGTGCATGATGTGCTGGCTGACACACCGCCTTCGCGAGCAAGCCCGCTCCCACAGGGATGGCAGTGTTCTTTAGAGTGTGGCCAGCGCGCGCAATCGCTCGGCATCGAGAATCTCGATCTCGCCATACCCCAGCCCGATAATCCCCTGCCCCTGCAGATCCTTGAGGATCTGGTTGGTGGTCTGGCGCGACAGCGACAACATCGACGCCAGCTGTTCCTGCGGCAGTTGCAGGACCCGGCGTGGCGCATCGATTTCACCGTAGCCCTCAGCGATCATCAGCAAGCGATGGGCCAGGCGAGCCGGGGCCGGCAGCAGGCTCAACTGTTCGAGATTGATAAAGGTCAGGCGCAGTTTGTGGCTCATCAGCAACGCCAAGTGCCGCCAATATACCGGCTGTTCATCGAGGATTTTCAGCAGCGTGGCCTGCGGGATATTCAGCAAGGTGCACGGCCCGACCGCATAAGCATCGTGAGTGCGTGGCTGGCCATCGAACAGGCAGATTTCGCCGAACCAGTGCGGCGCCTCGACCAGGCTCAGCAACGCCTCCTTGCCCTGCTCACTCACCGCCCCGATCCGGATCGCGCCGTCGAGCACCGCGTACAACCCGCAAGGCGGATCACCGCGCTGGAACAAGCGCTGCCCCGCCGTCAGCCGCCGCTCCCGAGCCGCCGCCAGCAGACTATCCTGAAAGGATGCCGGCAGATGACTGAACCATTGCCCGGTCAGCAGCCGTGAACGCTTATCCATGAACACTCCCAATTGTCGCCTGCCTGACAGAGCGAACGCCGAACCCGAGGCATGCTGCACGCACCCTACAGGAGGAACAACAATGAAAAGCCTCGTCGACCATCTCAGTCAATACGCCGCCTACCACCGCGACCCGCGCAACATCGCCAGCCACTTTATCGGTATTCCGCTGATCGTGGTGGCGGTGGCAGTGTTGTTGTCGCGACCAGAGTGGTCGCTGGGCGGCTTGTGGCTATCGCCGGCGGTGCTGCTGGCGCTGGCGTCGGCGTGGTTTTACCTGCGCCTGGAACTGAAGCTGGGCGTTCTGATGACGCTGTTGATGGGCCTGTCGGTCTGGGCCGGACATGCGCTGGCGCAGCAGAGCACGATGGTCTGGCTGAGCAGCGGGCTGGCGATGTTTGTGATTGGCTGGGTGATCCAGTTTGTCGGGCACCACTACGAGGGGCGCAAACCGGCGTTTGTCGATGACGTGAGCGGGTTGATTGTCGGACCGCTGTTTGTGGTGGCGGAAGTGGCCTTCCTGCTCGGCATGCGCCATGAGTTGAAAGAGCAGATCGAGGCGCGGGCGGGGGTGGTGCGGGTCAATCCGAATCGCGCGGCCGTATAGGCCGCTTTCGCGAGCAAGCCCGCTCCCACAATGGAATGCGTTCCAAAGGTGGGAGCGAGCCTGCTCGCGAAGCTTTTGATCTTAAAGACTGGCGACTTTCTGCCAGACCTTCGGCTTGAAGAACAGCGTTTCACCCTTGGCCAGACCAATCAGGCTGTCGTGGTCTTTCACCACTTCGGCCTCGATCAGATCGGTCTGCCCTTCCACCTTCAACGTCACCCGCGTGGTCGCGCCCAATGGGCGAATATCACGCACTTCAGCGGCGTGGTGATCTTCCAGCTCATGCTTGGACAACGACACTTCGTGCGGACGGAACAGCACATGGTTGTCGTCGCTGAGCAGCAAGCGGTTCGAATCACCGAGGAAGTGATAAACGAAATCGCTGGCCGGGTTTTCGTAAACGTCGCCCGGCGAGCCGATCTGCTCGATCACGCCCTTGTTCATCACCACGATGCGGTCGGCGACTTCCATCGCTTCTTCCTGGTCGTGGGTCACGAATACCGAGGTCAGGTTGATGTCTTCGTGCAGGCGTGCGAGCCAGCGGCGCAGCTCTTTACGCACCTTGGCGTCGAGCGCGCCGAACGGTTCGTCGAGCAGCAGCACTTTCGGTTCCACCGCCAAGGCACGGGCCAGGGCGATACGCTGACGCTGACCGCCGGACAGTTGCTCCGGGTAGCGATCCGCCAACCAGTCCAGTTGCACCATGTTCAGCAGCTCATGCACCTTGGTCGCGATCTGGCTTTCGCTCGGGCGCTGGTTTTTCGGTTTCATGCGCAGGCCGAACGCGACGTTGTCGAACACCGTCATGTGCCGGAACAAGGCGTAGTGCTGGAACACGAAACCGACGTTGCGATCACGCACGTCGTGGCCGGAGACGTCTTCGCCGTGAAACACGATGTTGCCCTGATCCGGAGTTTCCAGGCCGGCGATGATCCGTAGCAGCGTGGTCTTGCCGCAGCCGGACGGCCCGAGCAACGCCACCAGCTCACCGCTGTGGATGTCCAGGCTGATGTTGTCCAGCGCCTTGAACGCATTGAAGTTCTTGCTGACGTTACGCACTTCGATCGACATGAATTATTCCTCCGCGGCGCTGGCGCGCAGGCGGTTGATACGGTTTTCGCTCCACTGCTTGAGCAGCAGGATGAAGAGCGCCAGGATCAGCAACAGGCTCGCCACGGCGAACGCGGCCACGTGGTTGTATTCGTTGTAGAGGATCTCGACGTGCAGCGGCAAGGTGTTGGTCACCCCGCGAATGTGCCCGGAGACCACCGACACCGCACCGAACTCACCCATGGCCCGCGCGGTACACAGCACCACGCCATAGATCAGGCCCCACTTGATGTTGGGGACGGTGACATGCCAGAACATCTGCCAGCCATTGGCGCCGAGCAGCCGCGCGGCTTCTTCTTCCTGCGTGCCTTGTTCCTGCATCAGCGGAATCAGCTCGCGGGCCACGAACGGCACGGTAACGAAGATCGTCGCCAGCACGATGCCCGGCAGGGCGAAGACGATCTGTATGTCGTGATCCTGCAGCCACGGCCCGAACAGGCCCTGAGCGCCGAACATCAACACGTAGACCAGACCGGCGATCACCGGCGACACCGAGAACGGCAGGTCGATCAGCGTCACCAGCATGCTCTTGCCACGGAACGAATACTTGCTCACGCACCACGCGGCACTGACCCCGAACACCAGGTTCAGCGGCACCGAAATCAACACGGCGATCACCGTGAGTTTCAGCGCCGACAAGGCGTCCGGTTCAAAGATCGCGGTGAAGAACGCGCCGAGGCCGTTCTTCAAACCCTGCGACACCACGATGAACAGCGGCAGCACCAGAAACAGGAAAAAGATCAGCCAGCCGAGACCGATCAGCACGCGCCGTGACGTAGCACTGCCACGGCGTGCAGCGTTGGCCGAGGACGCGGCCGCAATAGACGATTGGGACATGGTTCGCGCCTCCTTATGGGGTTTCGATGCGCCGCTGCAACAGGTTGATCAGCAGCAACAGGACAAAGGAAACCACCAGCATCAGCACGCCGATGGAAGTGGCGCCGGTGTAATCGTATTGGTCGAGTTTGACCATGATCAGCAGCGGCAGGATCTCGGTTTTCATCGGCATGTTGCCGGCAATGAAAATCACCGAGCCGTACTCGCCGACACCCCGAGCGAACGCCAGGGCAAAACCGGTCAACCACGCGGGCAACAGCGCCGGCACCAGAATATGACGGAACACCTGCAACGGTTTGGCACCGAGGCAGGCAGCGGCTTCTTCGACTTCACGGGGAATGTCAGCCAGTACCGGCTGCACCGTGCGCACCACGAACGGCAGGGTGACGAAGGTCAGCGCGAGGGTGATGCCCAGCGGGGTGTAGGCAATCTTGAAACCGAGGTCGGCGGCGAACTGGCCGACCAGACCGGTCGGGGTGTACAGCGCGGTCAGGGCGATACCGGCCACCGCCGTCGGCAAGGCGAACGGCAGGTCGATCATCGCGTCGATCACCTTGCGTCCCGGGAACGTGTAGCGCACCAGTACCCAGGCCAGCAGCGTACCGATGATGCCGTTGATGATCGCGGCACACAGCGCCGTGCCAAAGCTCAGCTTCAAGGCGGCGAGCACGCGCGGCGCGGTGATGATCGTCCAGAACTGATCCCAGGTGAGTTGAGCGGCGTGGACGAACATCGCCGCCAGCGGGATAAGCACAATCAGGCTGAGGTACACCAAGGTGTAGCCCAGCGTCAGCCCGAAGCCGGGTATGACGGGGGAGATACGACGCGACATAAAAGTCCTTGGTTAAAAACGCATCAATGTGGGAGCGGGCTTGCTCGCGAAGAGGGAGTATCAGTCAACTTCAGGTCGTCTGACACTCCGCCTTCGCGAGCAAGCCCGCTCCCACATTTTCCGCGCCTGAGCATCAGGCTCGTGGTGTGGCTAAAGTCAGATTACTGCGCCTGATAGATCTGGTCGAACACGCCACCGTCGTTGAAGAATTTCGGCTGCGCGGATTTCCAGCCGCCGAAGTCCTTGTCGATGGTCACCAGTTCCAGTTTCGGGAACTGCTGGGCGTACTTCGCCGCCACGTCCTTGTCACGCGGACGGTAGAAGTTCTTCGCCGCGATCTCCTGACCGGCCGGGCTGTACAGGTGTTTCAAGTAGGCTTCGGCGATCTGCTCGTTGCCCTTCTTCTCGGCATTCTTGTCGACCACGGCCACCGGTGGCTCGGCAAGGATCGACAGCGAAGGTACAACGATGTCGAACTTGTCGGCGCCGCCGTCTTCCTTCAGCGCCAGGAACGCTTCGTTTTCCCAGGCCAGCAACACGTCACCCTGACCGTTGTTGACGAAGGTGATGGTCGAGCCGCGAGCACCGGTGTCCAATACCGGCACGTGCTTGAACAGGGTCTGTACGTACTCTTTGGCTTTTTCTTCACTGCCGCCGTTGGCTTTCAGGCCATAGGCCCACGCGGCGAGGAAGTTCCAGCGTGCACCACCGGAGGTTTTCGGGTTCGGGGTGATCACCGAGACGTCGTTCTTGACCAGGTCGCCCCAGTCCTTGATGCCTTTCGGATTGCCCTTGCGCACCAGGAACACGATGGTCGAGGTGTACGGGGTGCTGGCATCCGGCAGACGCTTCTGCCAGTCGGCCGGCAGGGTCTTGCCGAGCTTGGCGATTTCGTCGATGTCGCCGGCCAGGGCCAGGGTCACGACGTCGGCGCGCAGACCGTCAATCACCGCCCGGCCCTGCTTGCCCGAACCGCCGTGGGATTGCTGGATTTTCACGGTGTCGCCGGCATGATCCTTCTGCCAGAACTTGATGAATTCGGCGTTGTAGTCCTGATACAGCTCGCGCGTCGGGTCGTACGACACATTGAGCAGTTCGTAATCCTTGGCAACCGCGGAACCGGCAAACACAGCACTGGCCAGCGCGGCCAAAGCGTAACGGCGAATCGACGACATGGTGAAAGCTCCTGGAATTCTTGGTGGTGGCTTTTTCTTATGTGTTGCTGGAATCGGGTGCTCATTCAAAGATCGCCGCCTGCGCCAGCGCTTGCGCACAGCCCCCTGCAAAAGCTGGCGCAGGCTGCGATCTTTTTCAGCTCGGCTTGTTACCCGGCTGCTGCAAACGGAATTTCTCTTTGCGTTCGATCTGCACGACTTGAGCGTTGTGCACAGTGATCTCCACCGCGCCAAATCGCAGATCGCGCAGGGCGCTCTGGATCTCACGCAAAATGGTGGTTTCGTCCTGACCGTCAACGCTGCGAAGGGATGCGCTCATGGTGCTGCTCCTTTGAATGGGAAATGCCTGGCAGTGGGCGGCACTGCGTTCGGCGTGGGAGCAATATAAGAGAGGCGCAGATATTCTTAAAAAGACTATTTAAGAATGTTTATATAACTGGAAAACATTATCTGACGGAGCAAGGGTTTGCGCGGTGTTCACCGAGTTTGAAGCTTGTATGAAACCTTGTGGTGAGGGGATTCATCCCCGATGGACTGCGTAGCAGTCCCTGTTTTTTAGGGCCGCTGCGCGACCCATCGGGGATAAATCCCCTCACCACAGGTTTTGTGTCAGCCATAACAGGACTGCTAACCGATAACAGGTGCCCGCGCCCAATCAATCTCCCCCGCCGGCACCGGCCGCCCAAACCAGTAACCCTGCCCCAGATCACATTCCTGCTCCAGCAGAAACGCCGCCTGCTCGGCCTGCTCGATGCCTTCGGCATGCACCTGCATGCCCATGCTGCGAGCCAGGGCGATGATCACCCGGACGATCGCCGCATCATCCTCGTCCCACGGCAGACCGGCGACGAAACCCTGATCGATCTTCAACTTCTGCACCGGCAAGCGCTTGAGCCGCAGCAGCGACGAGTACCCGGTGCCAAAGTCATCAATCGCCAGGCGAATACCCAACTCACGCAGACGATGCATCTGCTCCAGCGCCACTTCCGGGTCATCCATCACCGCGCTTTCGGTGACTTCCAGCTCCAGATACGCCGGATCCAGCCCGGTCTCGTGCAGCACCTGCGCCACCTGCTGGTACAGTTCACGCCGGGCAAACAGGCGCGACGACACATTCACCGCCACAAACGACAACACCACCCCGGCCTGCTGCCATTGGCACATCTGCGAACACGCCTGGCGCATCACCCAGGCGTCGATTTCGGCAATCAGTCCGGTGCGTTCGGCAATCGGGATGAATTCCGCCGGTGACACCAGACCACGCTGCGGATGCTCCCAGCGCACCAGCGCTTCGACGCCGATCAGCCGACTGCTGTGCAAATCGTGAACCGGTTGGTAATAGACGCGCAGCTCCTGCTGCTCCAGCGCGCGACGCAGCTCGAAGGCAATCTCGACCCGTTGCTGCGCATGCGCGGTCAACTCTTCGGTGTACAGCGCGTAGCCGTTACGCCCGCTGCTCTTGGCCTTGAACAGTGCGGCGTCGGCATTGCGCAGCAATTGATCGGCACTCAATGCATCGCTGGGGAACAGGCTGATACCGATACTGGCGTTGATGAACAGCTCATGCCGATCGATGCAGAACCGCTGCTTGAGCGCATCAAGAATGCGTTGGGCCAGCGCCGCCGCCTGAACCAGCTGTGGACAACTCTCCGCCAGCACCGCGAACTCGTCACCGCCAAGCCGCGCCAGGGTAATCCCCGGGCCAAACAGTTCCTGCAGGCGCGCCGACACCGCTTTTAGCAGGCGATCTCCAACGTTGTGCCCGAGGCTGTCATTGATCATCTTGAAGTGATCCAGATCGATCAGCAGCAGGGCGCAGCCACGTTTGTGGATCTGCGCCGACGCCAGCGCCTGCTCGGCGCGGTCGCTGAACAACAGACGATTGGGCAAATCGGTCAGCGGGTCGTGATGGGCGAGGTGCTTGAGTTCATGTTCGGAGTCCTTGATCGCACTGATGTCGGAGAACACTGCCACGTAGTGACTGAGCCGGCCCTGATCATCGTGAATCACGCGGATGGTCTGCCACTGTGGATAAATCTCGCCGCTTTTACGCCGGTTCCAGATTTCTCCGCTCCATTCACCCTCCGCCTCCAACGTGGCGAACATCGCCTGATAGAAGCCCGGCGGATGGTGGCCGGACTTGAACAGGCTCGGTTGATGCCCGAGGACTTCTTCGCGCTGATAGCCGGTGATCTCCATGAACGCGCGGTTGACGTGCACGATCAGGCCCTGACGGTTGGTGACCAGCACGCCTTCGCGGGTGCAATCGAACACCGCTGCCGCCTGGCGCAGGCGCTCGCGATCAGCCTGCCGCTCACGCAACCGCGCGCCGATGCCGAGAAACTCGCACAAGCGCACGCGGGCCAGAAAAATCAGCCCGGCACTGAGCGCCGCCCAGACGTAACCGTTGATCAGTTGCCAGCGCAGTTGATCGACGGACTCATCGAAGAAATTGTTTAATAAATAACCAGTACCTTGCAGCCATACGGCGGCAAGCACGAGATAGAGCAGCGCTGCACGCAAGGCATCGCGATAAGTGGCAGACATTCGGCTGTCCATGTCCCTACAAAAAGGTTGGAATTATAGGTCAAGAAACATCCAGCGACTCTTATCTGAAAGGGCGACTGGTTTTATCTGTGTGCTTGGTGATAATGCAACGGCTGTTTTTATCTTTATCGAGGGCCCTATAGCCTATGTGGTACGAAGGTTTTCTTGGCTTGTCGGCCTGGTCACTGGTCGCGGTCACCCTGCTGATGACCCATGTGACAATTGTCGCCGTCACGGTCTATCTGCACCGTTACTCGGCCCACCGTTCGCTTGAGCTGAACGCCGGTCTGAAACACTTTTTCCGCTTCTGGCTGTGGCTGACCACGGCGCAGAACACCCGCGAGTGGACCGCCATCCACCGCAAACACCACGCCAAATGCGAAACCGAAGATGACCCGCACAGTCCGGTCATCAAGGGCCTGTCCACCGTGCTGCGCAAAGGCGCCGAGCTGTATCGCGCCGAAGCCGAAAACCCGGAGACCCTGCGCATCTACGGCAAGAACTGCCCCGAAGACTGGATCGAACGCAACGTCTACAGCCGCTATCCGCTGCTGGGCGTCGCCATCATGGGCGTGATCGACCTGCTGCTGTTCGGCACCATCGGCATCACCATCTGGGCGATCCAGATGATGTGGATCCCGGTCTGGGCGGCCGGCGTGGTCAACGGTCTCGGCCATGCCATCGGCTATCGCAACTTCGAATGCCGCGATGCGGCAACCAATCTGGTGCCATGGGGCATCCTGATCGGTGGCGAAGAACTGCACAACAACCATCACACCTACCCCAACTCGGCCAAGCTGTCGGTGAAGAAGTGGGAGTTCGACCTCGGCTGGGCATGGATCAAGGTCTTCAGCTTCTTCGGTCTGGCCAAGGTGCAGCGCGTGGCACCGATTGCCCACCGCGTCGAAGGCAAGGGCAATCTGGACATGGACACCGCCATGGCGATCCTCAACAACCGGTTCCAGATCATGGCCCAGTACCGCAAATTGGTCATCGGCCCACTGGTCAAGCAGGAGTTGGACAAGGTCGATCATTCGGTACGCCATCAATTCCATCGGGCCAAACGCCTGCTGTCACGGGAAACCAGCCTGCTGGAAGATCGTCATCACTTGCGCATCCAGAACATGCTCGAGCACAGCCAGGCGCTGAAGGTCATTTATGAAAAACGCCTGGCCTTGCAGCAGATCTGGGTCAAGACCAGCGCCAATGGCCACGACATGCTCGCCGCCATCAAGGAATGGGTGCACGAGGCCGAGGCCAGCGGCATCCAGTCCCTGCGTGAATTCGCCGACCAGTTGAAAACCTACTCGTTACGCCCCGCCGCAGTCTGACGGCGGTGAATGAGTCCCCTGTGGTGAGGTGATTCATTCCCGATCGACTGCGCAGCAGTCGTAGAACAGGCGACGCGTTTTGACAGACAAAACGCGTCGTTCCTACCGCCCGGCGGGAGCAAGCTCCCTCGCCACAAAAGCGCGGAACTAAGCCAACAATCCCCTATCTCAAAGACACTTCGCCACCCCGGCGGGCAGTACTGTGGCCGTTGTCGATATTGCGGCACGCCCTTTGAGATAAGTGCCGATGGTCAACAACAATCAAAAAGACTCATCCCTCCCGCAGTGGCCCGAAGCCGCGCAAACCCTGATGGCATTGATGCACGCCCAAGGTGAGGTGGCGCGCCTGAGCGAACGCGAACAGCTGTTCAGCTCATTGCTGGTGAGCGTCAACGCGGTACTCTGGGCCTTCAATTGGGAAACCCGTCAGGTGCTGTATGTCAGCCCGGCCTACGAGCGGATTTTCGGTCGCTCCGCAGGGCTCTTGCTGGCCGACTACAACCAGTGGCGCGACAGCATCTACCCCGACGATCTGGACTACGCCGAACGCAGCCTTGCCGAAGTGCTGCACAAAGGCGCAGTGGAAGACCGCGAATACCGGATCATCGCCGCCGACGGCCAGGTCCGTTGGCTCAGCGACAAGTGCTTCATCAACCGTCAGGATGAGCCTGGGCAACCGGTGATCATCGTCGGCATCGCCGAGGACATCACCGACAAAAAGCACATGGAAACCGAGCTGCAACGGCTGGCCACCACTGACGTGCTGACCCAGAGCAGCAACCGCCGCCATTTCTTCGAATGCGCCAACCGCGAGTTCGAAGAGGCGCGCCTGCAAGGTGCGCCGCTGGCGTTTCTGCTGTTGGATATCGATGACTTCAAGCTGATCAACGACAGCTACGGCCATCCGGAAGGTGACAATGTGCTGCAGCGCATCGCCGAGTGCGGGCGCGGGTCGTTACGCCGCGGCGATCTGTTCGGACGTATCGGCGGCGAGGAGTTCGCCGCCGTGTTCCCCGCTTGCGCACCGGACATGGCGATGCAGGTGGCCGAGCGGCTGCAGCAGGAGATTCAGCGGTTGAGCTTCAATATCGACGGCCAGACCTTCAGCATCACCGTCAGCCAGGGATTGACCAGCCTCAAGGACGAAGACCAAAGCCTCGACAGCCTGTTCGCCCGGGCGGATGCGGCAATGTATGAGGCCAAGCGTCAGGGCAAGAACCGAATCATCTCTGCCTGATCCAGAATTTCAGCCACCCAGGGATCCAATGTGGGAGCGGGGGGGGGGGGGGGGGGGGGGGGGGGGGGGGGGGGGGGGGGGGGGGGGGGGGGGGGGGGGGGGGGGGG